>FR890598.1:27120-39176 GCA_000435075.1 Bacteroides sp. CAG:770
TGGTCGTGTAGGAAGCATTGGCGCTTTCATCCTTCTTGAAATCCGTACCCTTGAAGAATCCGGAATTGTTCGCAGCTGACAGCAGGACGTAATATTTCACGATCTTGTTGCCGCCGCGGAAAGAGAGGTCTGCCACAGAAATCGGAGCGACCTTACGAAGCATCTCCTTCTTCCAGTTCACATTCGGATACAAATACCCGTCAGTACCTTTCTTGTATGCTGTCAATGCCTTTTCTCCATAGACTTCAGCCACGCCGTCATTCTTGCACGCCTGGTTATAGAGAGAAGCATAAGTGTATGAATCTACCGGATCGGCCGTCTTCAGCATGGTCTGCAGACCTGTCTGGAGCCTCACCTTGATGTCCGGCTTGCTGTCCATACCTCTTTTCGTGGTCACGAGAAGCACGCCGTTGGCGCCGCGGGCACCATAAATCGCAAGTGCGGACGCATCTTTCAGCAAGCTGACTGATTCGATTTCAGCGGCTGTGAGATTGTCTATCGTGGACTCGAAACCATCGACGAATACCAGCATGTTCTGTCCGGAAGCATACGTGGTACGTCCTCTCATATAAAGGTTCGAGATGGAAAAATCATATCCGGGCTGCCCGCTCTGCTGGAGCAATGTCAATCCTGCCAATTTTCCGGTGAGCGCATTTCCCACGCTCGCGCTGTTGACATTGACCAATTCGTCACCGCTGACGGTCGACACGGCAGAGGTAACCATCCTGTCATGCTGGCTCCCGTAGGCAATCCTTACTTCAGCGGAATCCCTGTCCGCCGTCGCGAAAGCCGGCTGCGCCATTACGGCCAATGCAGCCAAGACTGCTATCTTCAAATATCTTTGCATATCAATTATCTACTTATGTGGTCTTCTATTCCCATCCCGGATTCTGGATCAGATATCCCTTGTCTACTTCCCACTGCTTGATAGGATGGAGGTAAGATCTGCGGCTCCAGAGACGGTTCTCGAACACGTACGGCTTGTAGTGCACTTCTGATGAACCCTCTATCCTGGAAATCTGGAGGCCATAGAATTTGCCCTGCATGACTCCCTCATTCTCGGCGATCATCCACCTGCGGATATCCCAGAACCTGTGGTCCTCATAAGCCAGCTCGACGGCTCTTTCATTTCTGAGCTTCTCCCTGAACTGACCCTTGGTGAGAGTGGAAGGGAATGCCGGCATGCCGGAGCGGTTCCTTACCTTGCTTACGGCTGCGACAGCCTCTGCGGTAGGGCCCTGGAACTCATTGACAGCCTCAGCATAGTTCAGGTAAAGTTCAGCCATACGGAAAACAATCCAGTCCATATTCACGCTGTTGTGCGGATATGAGGCCTTGAGTGTCCTGGGTACCCATTTGCGGACGAGGTGACGGGTCTTGTCGTAAGCGACCTGATGCGCACCTCCCTCCAGGAAATCAAGCTTTCCGATTTCATCATTCCACACAGCGCCCTGATAGGCAATGGTCTGTGCGAAACGAGGATCGAGTTCGCTGTACTTTTTCAGAAGGTCATCGCCGCCTGACATGAGCCATTCCTGTTCAGTGCCGTCCTTCTTTTCATATTTCTTGACGAAGTTCAGCGGTGCGAACAATCCGCCGTCAGACCATGAACTGCCGGCCCACTGAGGGATATTGCTGGTAATCGGCCTGGTATCCGTGCTGAAATTCCTGTATTTCTTGTTCGCCAGAATAATCTCGCAGTTGTCAGGAGTAGTCCAGACATACTCGTAATTGGTTTCCGGCGTTCCCTTGTCATATAGCGCATATCCGGCAGCCTCAGCGGCATCAATCGCCTCCTTGGCAGCATCAGCGGCCTTTTTCCACCTCTCGGCATCGTAGTTTCCATAACATATGATCTTGTTATTCTCACCGCCGAGGGAAAGATATGGGGTGGCAGTATTGAACAGAGGACTTGCAGCATAAAGCAGCACCCTGGACTTGAGGGCCAGAGCCGCGATTCTGGTAGCCCTTCCGACGAATGCCGGATTCGTGTATTTGTCCGGAAGAAGCTTGGCAGCCTCGTCACAGTCCTTCACGATGAAATCAATACATTCGCTGAAAGTATTGCGCGGATATTTCGCATCCTCGCTTCCCGTAATCCTGTGGTCCACGATAGGAAGTCCGCCATAGCGGTATACTCCTTCCCAGAAAGAGATGGCACGCATGAAATATCCTTCACCCTTGGCCCTGGAATTGAACTCAGGATCACCCGGGTCATAAGGCACCTCGTCGATTCTCTCAAGAAGCGTATTGCATTTCCTGATCGTCGCCCAACGGGTGTATTGTCTAGGATCTTCCTCCCATTCAATGTTGTTGTTATGGTTGTCCGTATTCCAGGTAGAATTGGTCTTATCCCATGAAGCGCCGGACTCGCCCTCATCACAGGCACCTGCACGTGTAGATGTCGAGAGAAGGCCACGGTCGATGTCTTCGGAATTCATGCAGAAGCCCAGAGGCATTCCTTCTGCATAGATTCCAGTTATGAACCTTTCGCACAATGTCCTGTCAGAGAACACCTTGTCCTCATTCAAATCAGTGGATGGAGGTGCTTCCAAAAAATTACATCCGCTGAATGACAATATTGCCGCTAATACTGAGATTATATATGTACGTATCTTCATTGCCTAAAAAGTTATGTTAAGACCGATGTTGTAGACTTTCTGCAGAGGATAGGAGTTGATCTCCGTATTGCCCGTGGTGGACAGCACCTCAGGGTCCAGGTCGATGACATCGGACCACGTGAACAAGTTGGAACCGTTCAGGAACAGCCTCAACCCGCCTACATGAAGTTTTTCAACAACCCTACGGTCGAAATTATATCCGATTTCAATGTTCTTCAGACGCAGGTAGCTTGCATCCCTGATCCACAGGGAAGAAGGCCTGTAGTTATGGTCGGCTTCGCTGTCCGCGTTCAATGACAGACGAGGGAATTCGATATCTTCGCCCGCTGCATATCTTTCCGGAGTCCAGCGCTTGAGAATCAGCGACTTGGCACTCTCCTCACTCTTGGTGAACGGCCAGAGGGAACGTCCGAAATACTTGATGGAGACATTGGTAGCTCCCTGGAAAAGCACTGAAAAGTCAATTCCCTTCCAAGAGAACCCACATGAAACACCATAGATGATTTCCGGAATATTGGAGTAGCCGAGCGGAACCATATCGTAGTTGTCGATTTTTCCGTCCTTGTTCACATCCACATAACGGCAATCTCCCGGCTGCAGCTGGTTTCCGCCCCATGCGCTGACAGGACGGTCCAGGGCATTGATTTCCTCCCATGAATTATAGTAGCCGTCGAAAATCAATCCGAAGAACTGGCCATAGCGGCGGCCGGTCTCAGCCTGATACTTGTATTGCTTGTTGACCTCGTCCTTGAATACTATGCGGTTACGGGCAAATGAGAAGTTGCCGCGCACCCAGTAATTGAAATCCTTGACTTTGTCACGCCAGGTAAGGTCGAACTCGCATCCGAAGTTCTTCATTGAACCCAGGTTGTATGCAGGAAGCTCGGCACCGATAATGAAAGGCTCGGTGGAGCGGTTCGCCAGAATATTGTCACGATACTCGTAGAAAGCATCGGACTGAACTGACAGACGGCCCTTGAACATATTGAAGTCCAGACCGACATTGGCCTTGCGCGCCCTTTCCCATGTCAGATCAGGGTTGCCGATTTTTCCTTCGACAACGGCGGTGGACTGGTTAGGGTTGGATGAAACGCCGAACCAATACTGGTAGGCACTTCCCGACGCCTCGCCGTAAGATGAAGGCAGATAGAGGAAGCGGGAACCGCCGATCTTGTCATTTCCGACCTCTCCGTAGCTGGCCCTTATCTTCATATAGGTGAGGATATCATTCTTAGGCAGCCAAGGCTCTTCCGTGATAATCCATCCTGCGGAAACAGCCGGGAAGAAACCGAAGCGACGTCCCTTGGCGAAGTTCTCCGTGCCGTTGTAACCCATGTCGAATTCGAGAAGATAACGCTGCGCATACTCGTAAGTGAGCCTTCCGACAAGTCCCTGATAAGCATTCGGCACATAGAAGGCCAATGTCGGAGACCAATATTTGCTCTGGTTGTAAAGGGCGAGTGCGGTAACATGATGTTCACCGAAAGTCCTGTCATAATTGATTCCGCCTTCGAAGTAGACCTTGCGGTTCTTGCTCCAGCTCGTCGAAGTGTTCCAGATGGAAGACTCGGACTGCGGAATCAGATATTCCTGCCCGTCAGCCTCTCTTCTGGCAAGATAATATGGAAAACTCTTCGAGAATTTCCTGCTGCTGTAATAGAAACTGTCATAAGCCGCTCTCACATGCGCAGACAGACCCTTGGTAATGGCATTGGAAAAATCATAATCGAATCTTACGGAAGAGGTCAAGTTGTTGCTGTTGCGCTTGTTATATCCGTTGCTCAGCAGGACCTGCCAAGGGTTAACGCTTCCGACGCCGTTCTCGATTTGCACGATTTTGCCATCCACCAGGCCAGGAGAGGACAATGGATTCGCAAACGAAATTGCCTGCCAGATGCTGCTGTTGCCGCCGCTCGGGGAAATGATGTTCTCAATCTGAGCCGCAAGCTGAACCTGCGCAGTGAAGTCACGGGTAACTTGGAAATCGAAGTTCGACCTGAAATTGTAACGTGTATCTCTAGGATTCACATCATGATCACGGTCGATCTGCGTATTCTTATAGATACCTGTCTGATCGAAAAAACTTCCTGATATGAAGTATTTTACCTTATCGATACCACCGGAGACATTGACATTGTGCTGTGTTCTTGTGGAGAACTTGCGGAGGAACGTGCCAATCCAGTCGGTGTCCGGATGGAGCAGCGGGTCCTCGTGATTCTTGTAGAGCGCAATGTCCTCGGCCGTGAATCGCGGAATGTAAGTAGTCCCTGTGATACGGGAGTCATTCTCGCCCGCCTCGTTATACAGTTCAGCATACTGGGCACTGTTCAGATAGCTCGGCAGGGCCGTGGACTGCTGGAGGGCGAAATTGCCGGAATAGCTGATGTGCGGCGCGCCGATATCACCCTTTCTCGTCGTGATGAGAATCACACCGTTCGCACCCTTTACACCGTAAACTGCTGTCGCAGAGGCATCTTTCAGGATGTTCAATGACTCGATTTCATTCGGGTCAATGCCGTTGAAGTTGGATCTTTCCACACCGTCCACCATGACGAGCGGCTCCGAATTCTCGGTAAACGTACTCACACCACGGATAAGCAGATTGGAAAAGTCCTCACCCGGAGCACCGCTTCGCTGGGTAGCGACAAGACCAGGCATTCTGCCGACGAGCATGTTGGACAAGTTCGCCTGCGGAGTCTGCACGAGGTCATCCTTGGAAATCGTGGCAATTGCACCTGTGACACTCTCTTTCCTCTGTTTTCCATAGCCTACGACGACCACATCCGACAGGGTAAGAGGCGTTTCACTGAGAATCACATCTACCACACTGCTTCCAGACAGTTTCCTCTCCTGGGAATCAAAGCCAAGGCTATTGAAGACAAGCACACCATCTCCGGCAGTCATTATACTGTACCGCCCGGATTCATCTGTCACCGTTCCATTGGTTGTACCCTTCTCGAATACACCGACCCCGGCAAGAGGTTCCCCATTCGCATCCGTGACTGTTCCGGAAATCTGACGCTTTTTCTGCACACTGGCATCTGTAGACTGCTTTCCCTGAGATGTCCCGGCATGATTCGGCAGGATAACTATCTGCCTGTTTTTCACCTTGAAAGAGTAATCAGCGCCAAGAATCTTGGACATGACTGTCCCGATGTCTGCATTTCTGAACGTGCAGTTCACATTCTTGTCGAGCGTGATCTCCTTTTCATTGTAGAGAAAGACAAATCCATAGTCCTTCTCGATTTTCCCTAGAGCCTCCTTAAGAGGGACATCGTTCAGATTCAATGTAATACCCTTCGTTTGCGCCACTGCCGTAAATGACAGGAACACCAGAAAGAACGGGCATAGAACACGAACGAGTCTTCTAATACTCTGTGTAATAGTGTTCATTAACCAAATGTGTTTATAATTTTAAATGCTTAAATATGCCGACTACTTCGAGATTTCATACAGAGAGTGCCGGTTTCTGTACTTTATCCCGGATACCAAACTGATACTTTCGAGAGCGGCATCAATGCCATTCCTTAAATCCAGCTTGCCAGTAATTGATATATCCTTTATTGTGCTGTCGCAAGAGAATCTCGCATTGTAATATCTGGACAACTGCATGAGAACATCCTTGATATTAGCACTGTTGAACCTTAATATCCCCTCTGTCCAACATGTATAGTCCTCAACATCCACAGTTTCCAGCGAGGCATTACAGTTCGAACCGTCATAGCAGAAACGCTGCTCCGGCTTCATCTGATAAGCATGTTCAAGTAAATTACCTGTCACAGAGACCTTACCCGAGACAAGCACTATTGACTGTTGTTTATCAGAAGGATAAGCTTTAACATTGAATTTTGTCCCAAGGACCGAGACGTCAAGCCGGTCAGTCTTGACACTGAACGGACTGGTCTCATCATGGAAGACATCCAGAAAAGCTTCTCCGTTAAGATATATCTCACGTCTGCGCCCGTTCATTTCCGCCTTGTAGATAACCCTGGTACCGGAGTTCAGCTGCATTTTAGTCCCATCCGAAAGATTCAGACAGGCTGTCTTTCCGAACGGAACTATCATCTGATGGACATCACCGCCTTTCTTTATATCATGAATCTTGGTCTCGACAGAGTCACTCACAGAGAAGTATCCCTCATGATACGAGACTGTCGCATCAGAACTGACCTCTATAACTTTGTCAGAAGTCTCAATCCTGATGTCACCCCCTGCTTCCGGCATTGCCTCTGAGATATACTGGATATACTGCGGCTCTGCACTTCTCCATGTCCCAGTGAAATAAATCGCGACTCCAGCTACAATGGCCGCAGCTGCCGAAACGGCAATGACAGCAGCTCGTCTGAAGGCCCGCATCCTTAATGAGTCTTTCCTGATTCTAGCCCACAGTCTTGCCTTGTCATCTTCAGCCAGACAAGTTTCCACAGGCTTCAGGATTGAGAATATTTCGTCCTCCGAATTTGTATTCATATCAAATCTAATTATCTTTTTATCTTTTTGAACACACAAGTGCGCTCAAAGAAACCAGTTCCGATATATAGACTGAAAAAATACCTTATATATAATCACCTTCAGGAAGAAAAATATTGAAGAAAAATGAAAATAGGCATTATCTTTCTGATTTTCAGCATGGTACGAGACAGAAGATTACGTAGTGATTGTACGCTCATATCCATAAGAACCGAAATATCCTCATAGGAGAGTTCCATGGTGTAGCGCAAATAAACAGCTTCTTTCTGTCTTGCAGTCATGCCTGATATGGCCTGACGATATTGACACTCAATTTTTTCACGGGTTTCTTTGTCATTCTCGACACGTTCTGACAGTTCCCATTCGACATTGAAAGGAAGAACGTCAATTCCAATAGTCGGAAGCCTCTTCTCATGTCTCATGTTGTCATAAATCTGTCCACGCAGAGCCTTGAGAAGGTAGGCTTTAGGATTTCTTATCTGCGAATGGACCTTATGGGTACTGAAAATCTTGACAAACACATCGTGAATTGAATCCAGTGCAATCTCCTTGTCTCCGCAGATTTTCATTCCATACCGAAACATATCATCCACATGATGCTCATATATTATGGAAAACGCCTTAACATCCCCATTCTCGAACCTGTTCCAAAGTTCCGTTTCCGATATGTCCAACTTAATCATGCAGATATTCCTAAAAATCAGGGCGCTAATTTAGCGGAAGTCCGGCAAATCACAAAATCATGTTCACTTTCCGGGAAATTCCCGACGTTTCACAAGATTTGAGTAAATTTGCACTATCCGATATGAAGATGATGGTCCGATACCGGCTTTTTCAGATACTTAGTAAACAGACATTGAAACAGACATTGGCAATAATAATCCTGCTGAGCATCCATGCCGTCATGCAGGCACAGACTCCGGACTTCGCCGGAGATACGGCAGTTGTTCAGAAATGCTGGCCACTGAGGGTGCTTGACACCGTCCTCGACTTCAGAGACAATATCGTAAAGAATGACACGTCATACATCGCCAGACTCTCGCAGAAGTTAAAGTTGGGGTTCGCTGTAAACTGTTCAGGAGCGGACATTAATGCAAGGGGAAGCGAAGAGCGTGGAGACATCCAGTCAAGGCTCTCGACCAGCATAAAGACCACCGTCAGCGCCAATATTGCTTACCGTGGACTGGGAATCGGAATAAAAATAGATCCTACCAATGTCTTCACCAGGAAATCATCCACAGAGTTGAACATGGCACTCTACGGAAACCGCATAGGTATAGATGCTGTATATCAGGCCTCCGGCGTATATAAGGGAAACATAGAAGTTAACGGAGACAAGTCATACATCCCGGAAGGACTGGTTAATATGGACATGCTACTCGTGAATACATACTATGCATTCAACGCCAGACGATTCTCATATCCAGCTGCTTTTTCATACTCGTGGACACAACGGCGCAGTAGCGGAAGCCTTCTTGCGGGGCTTTCATATTCCCTTGGCAAGCTGAGCGCCAGCGCCGATGAAGGAACCGGCAGACCATCAATGACATTGAACACTTCCTATGGCAGCATCGGTATAGGCTACGGCTATAATTTCGTCATAAGAAACGACTGGCTTCTCCATCTTTCCGCCATTCCTCAGGTGGTTGTATATAGCCATAACCGCCTGAAGGTCAGCACTGAAAGTGAAAAAGCCCCATATAGATTTCCAGATATGATGGTAACAGGCCGGCTGTCATTGGTCAGACACTTTCCCAAGTATTATTTAGGAATTTCAGGAAAAGTCACGACTTCCACTATCGGCGACCGATCCCGTCTTCTCATAAACAATGCCAAGTGGATAGGACAGGTTTCCTTCGGGATAAAGCTGAAATAGTAGACCGGACTATCTGAAATGGAAATCCAGACTATGATTTTCTTCCTTCGTCTCGCCTATAACCTCCACGTGTATCTTCTTCCCTTTCACAGTTACACTGGCGTATGCTCGATTGCCATTTATAAGCACAGGGAAATCAGCAAGTTCACCAGCCTTCCGCACAGCATACTGATGGGTATGGCCTGAAAACATAAGTGAAACTCCGGCCTCATTTAGAAGCGGTGTAATCAGATTGTGCAGATGGATATCACCATGCCAGGTGGAGTTGCCCGCCGGAATATGAAGAATTGCAATCCGCTTATCATAGCGCAAGTTGCCGATTTCATTCTCCAGCCATGCAGCCTCCTGCTCCCGATACTTGTCACTCTCCAGAATACCATGATACTCGATGTCCGAGTCCGGCTTGTCCTCTCCGCAGTCAAGAGCCAGGAAACTGATGCCTGCAGCATCGAAAGTGTAGTAAAACTGACCGTTATGCGATGGAAAATACTTATACATATTATCCGCGTACTGCCCTCTGTTTTCATGGTTTCCGCGCACATATTCTATCGGGACATTCTTTGCGAACATATCCACGCAGGCATCCAGCCATCCGTTGAAAATCTGCTCCTCATTCTCTGTAGTTGTCAACATATCTCCATTAAGCAGAACAAAGTCATACTGGGAGAAGTCCACATCGGCACATAGCCTCCTGATATCATCTGACCTGCCGTGTACATCGTTGAGAATAAAGAATTTAAGTTCATCAGTATCATTACTGAATGTTCTGAAACCATATGGCTCTTTCTTATAGACTACAGATGAAGCAATCTCCCCAAGTCTGGCATCATCAGATGTTCCCCATCCGGTCAATGCCTGTGAAAATATCCTGTACATATAGTTTGTACCAGGCTTGAGACCGGTAAGGCGGACAGAATGGATAGTCTCATGTGTCAAACGACGTCCGAAACGTGCATCATAGACACGTTCATGCTCTTCAGAATAGAAATGCTGACCATGATTCTCGGTGAATTCGACCCAGCCTGTAGCAGGAACATCAGTCTTCCATACCACGGTCACGGCATTCTCTGTCATGTCACAGAGCCATGGCCCATGAGTAATTTTCACACTTTCCATGTTCTGCGCCGTCATGATCATACTGCCAAGCAGCGCTGCGATAATCAGCAGATATTTTTTCATATTTTGTCTTGAAAAATCAGACTAATCCGCAAGAGTTAACCCTTGGACGCAGTCAATTGCTTGCTGGAAATCAGTTCCTGATAATCCTGCATTGACCTGAGAATCACATCTTTGGCAACATCCGCCCCATAGATGCTTATGAACTTCATGCGCTGGCTGTTCTCACCGGGGATATCCTTATACGTAGTGAAATAGTGGATGAGCCTGCGAATGATGTCCTTCGGAAGTTCGTCAATATCAGTAAGATGGCCATAGACGGCATCGTTCTTCAGAACGGCGATAATCTTGTCGTCAGCCTGGTCATGATCCAGCAGCCTGAGTCCTCCGATAGGCCTTGCCCTCACTATGATGTCACCATGAGTGACGTCCTTCTCGGTAAGCACACAAATATCCAGCGGATCCCCGTCTCCTTCCACATCATATCTTGCAAGAGCTTGGTTAGTGAGTTCAGCCATGTGCTTCGAGCAATATGTCCTCGGAAGGAAGCCATAAAGAGATGGAACGATATTTGAGAACTTCTGCGGCCTGTCCAGCGAAAGATAGCCGGAAGCCTTGTCAACTTCGTATTTTACTGTGTCGGTAGGTACAATCTCAATGAATGCACGTACTTCATCAGGCACATTTTCTCCCAGGTCAATCCCGTGCCACGGATGCGCCTTGTGTGAATTGCTGATATCCATTGGTTTGATATTAATAGTTTGTCGAATATAAAAGGCCATTTGCCGCAGTTTAACCCGCGGCAAACGCCAAATTTACGAATTATACTTAAGATTCACTACTTTCAATGTGAAAAAATCGCACTTTCGAACCGAAACATGAACACGATGCTATGCAAGGAGTTTTGTCAATGCTACGAATTCCTCGACGCTAAGCTTCTCCGGACGCATCTCGAACACCGGATTAGCCGTGAACGAGGCCAATGTCTCCGCGTCCCATCCCTCACGTGCCGCCTTGTCGGAAATGACCTTCTTCAGGGAGTTCCTCAATGTCTTTCTCCTCTGACCGAAAGAAGTCTTGACAATGTTCTTGAATGCATTTTCGTCGCAATCCAGTGATTTTCTGGAATTTCTGGTCAGCCTTATCACTGCCGACTGCACTTTCGGAGGCGGAGCGAATGCGCCAGAACCCACAGTGAACAGGTACTCGATGTCATACCAGGCCTGAAGCAGGACGGACAGGATGCCGTAAGTCTTGGAACCCGGCTTTTCTGCAATCCTCTCAGCGACTTCCTTCTGTATCATGCAGACTGTCTGGGGGATACGGTTGCGGTAATCGAGAATCCTGAAGAAAATCTGTGACGAAATGTTGTAGGGGAAGTTGCCGATGACATGGAATTTGCCGGTAAAGACATTGTCAATGTCAAGCTTGAGAAAATCCCCGTAGATTACCCTGCCGGCAGCCTCCGCGAAATGCTTTTCCAGGTATTCCACGGATTCCGTGTCGATTTCTATCATCTTGAGATTTACATCCTGACGCTCAAGGAGGTACTGCGACAGCACCCCCATACCGGGACCTATCTCCAATACATCCATGCATCCTCCGGCATCCTCCGTGCGCAGCTGCAATGCCGCCACGATGGCTTTCGCAATGCTCTGGTCCGTCAGAAAATGCTGTCCCAAAGCCTTTTTAGCACGTACTTCCATATAAAAACGCTTACTTAACCTTGCAAAGTTACGCCTTGTTACCTAAATTCGCCAACTTAAAACCAAAAAACATGAAACAATCGGGTCAGGGGGAAAACCCGGAACCCGTCTTCTTCCCATTTTCCGAACGCCACTGGAGTTAAGTAAGCATTAAAAAAAGTTGGTAAAGATTTGTGAAGAATTTTCCAGAATAGATTTCTTTTCGAAGAAGGAGTGTACTGGACGTACAGGACTGATAAAAAAAGGAATATAGACCGAAAAGCCTCG
>FR890599.1:0-29662 GCA_000435075.1 Bacteroides sp. CAG:770
ATTCACATATAACATATATACCTATCAGAAAAAGTAATAAGTTATGCGCTGAAACGGATATTATGATTGCAAGATACGGTGCTTCTTTAGGTCGTATATGCTATGGGTTAAATGGTGCATATAATGTTGCTCTTGCAAAAGTTAGCCCAAAGGTAAAAGAATATACAGAATATCTCAGAATATTCTTAATGTCAGACGGATTTTATAACAAAATTAATTCTATTGGTCAACGAGCTGCACAAGCCGGATTTAACAAAGATGATATTGAAAACATTTTAATTCCATTTCCTACGAATAATAGATGTATAACAGAGTTTAACAAAAAAATGCAACCATACTTTTTTGCGAGACTACAAAATGATAAAGAAATAAATACATTTACTAAGCAACGCGATGAACTTCTACCTCTTTTGATGAATGGTCAAGCAACGGTAAATTATCATTTATCCGTTTATTAAGTTGAATCTTTTCATCCAAAGAGGCCAATAATCGTCCGGTTGCTTTTTGAGCATCAAGGTCAGGAATCCATACAGTGCAGTCTTTTATCTTATCCGGTGACGTATGACGGATTTTCGTCTGTTGAGCAGCCGCACTTAACTGATTACGAACAAGTCGGGACGAAATCAGATAATAGCAAAATGTCGGGTCAATTCTGTCTGTTTTGCACCTAATAAGGGCAATATCCTGACTCTGGATATATTTTCCGCTTTCCGGAATACGGACGGTAGTTCCCAGAAGACCTATCGCCTGTTCTGTTAGAGGCGTGATAATATCACCCTTTTCAAGGAGGAACTCCTCCTTAATCGCTCCTGTATAAAACAGATTATCCTTCGATGTATTCTCTTTGAAGCAGTTATTACGATAATCAAAATTTCCGCAAGTCAAGCGAATATATTTACCTTTTGCCGAGTAATACTCTCCACTTAAGCTTGCTCCACGAGTCACATCAACCAATTCACCAAGTTTATATTTTTGTAGCATCTTTGCAAATCAAATAATTCTTTTTACCTTTGTCATTGGATTTTCAAAGCAAGGAGAGGCAAGCTCCAAGCTGATAGAATAACAGGGTTTGAATTTATTATTCTGCCCTGTTTTTTTAGTATAACGGGCGAAGTAATCTTTCACTAAGCCGCTTTCAGCTTCCAATCTTGCTATTAAACATTTTGTTAAATGAAAATCCAAATTACTATCAGCTTGGAAAAGCGCCTTGATGATGATCACAAGGAAGCTTTTCATAAACAAGTACTTGTTCGCGGCCACTTTAAGGTGATTCGAGGCAAGAAAGTTTATGTAATGGCCCACTACCGCAAAAAGTAGCTGAGTATTAGCTTCATCTCGCCCGTCAGAGAGTCGCCGATTGTAAGATTGGCGACTCTCTTTGTTCTCATTCATTAAATTTAAGACTATCCAGCTGCTTCATTATCTCCGCTTCCAACCGGTGACTTTCTTCAAACTGCGCCGTAAGCTCAACCTTGTAACCGGCCATTCTCTTATTGAATTCCTCCTCGGTAATATCCACATAGTCAATCTTGATATCGAAGTACTGCCCGGCGGAAAGGGAATAACCTTTCTCCTTAATCTCGTCATAGGTCACTGCAACGGAGAAATCATCGACGCTCTCCTTGTTCTGAAATACTTCCACAATCTTGTCCACCTCGAAATCCCGCAAGCGTCGTTTCTGATTATTGCCTTCCTTGTACCCCTCACCCAGCTTGCTCGCATCGATAAGGATGACCTTGTCTGAACTTGCACTTTTATCGAAAAAGAGTACCGAGACATTAGTTCCCGTGGTGGCGAAGACATTAGACGGCATCGACACGCAACCATAGACAATCCTTTCATTCACAATCTTCTCCAGAATCCTTTTCTCCACCCCGCTCTTGGAAGTAATAAATCCTGTAGGAATGACAATCGCTCCTTTACCCGTCGATTTCAGAGAATTGATGACATGCTGGATGAAACAGGTATAGATGGCCATCTTCGGCTTTGCCGGATCTATCTTGGCTACAGCATTCGGGACTCCAGCCCAGAACCTGACTCCGTCAGCTGCCAAAGTGTCCCTATATTCCGGAAAATCAAGTTTAAACGGAGGATTAGACACGATAAAATCGAACTTCTTCAACGCGCCGTCCGGATTCCTGTGCGACGGTTCAAGAAGTGTATTTCCCTGCACTACGTTTGGGAGCGAAGCCGCGAAGTTGTTAAGAATCAAATTAAGTCGGAGCATCTCACTGGATTTTTCGGAAATGTCCTGGCTATAGATTGTACAGCGATCTTCCCCAATCTGGTGTGCAAGAGCCATAAGCAATGTTCCCGTTCCAGCTGACGGATCGTAGCAGGTCACACCTCGCAGTTCAGCATTGTCCCCGACAAGAAGCCTTGCCATTACTTGAGCGATAGCTCTCGGAGTATAATACTCAGCGTATTTTCCTCCTCCCGCATTGTTGAAGCCCTTGAGAAGATGCTCGAACACTCTTGAGAAGAAATCATATTTTTCAGTAAAGACATCTTCGAAATTGAACGAAGCCACTTTGCGCATCAGCGACTTTGCGAACTCGTCTCGTTTCTGCGTGTCAGTCACATAGGATGTAACAGCCGAAAAAATATTCACACGGCTCTTTCCAGATGTGGAAACCGAGAACGTGTCAGAATTAATCTTTGCGATGTCGATAAGCGTCGCATCTAAAAGGGTAGAAAAATCGCCCTTACCTGTGGCGTTGTAGAGATGGGCAAGAGTGTGCTCAGGCTTCAGTCTCGGCACCGAAGCTGGAAGATAGCTGAACAGGTCTTCCACCTCCTCGTCTGTAAATGTGTCATATTCGGCATCCCATTTTTCCGCTCGCCTCAACCGCTCTCCATAGACCTTGTCCTTCTTGGCTTCATAACCGAACTTGTCATTGAAAAATTTATAAAGGAAGATTTCTATGACAATTTTATATTCACTTCCTGTTCCAGCAAGACCGAACTCTGCCGTTGTACTCTTGAGTGAATCAATCAAGGCTACCGTTGACTCTGTAATGTTTATATCGCTCATTTATAGATAGTTTCTCTGTTGAAAATATTCTGCTGTAATAAGATTGTTGATGAATTTGCGGTCAGAAAGCGTGGCCGGTATGCCCATATCAACCAACTTGGAGCCGATAATAGCAAGCACATCCCTTTTGAAGGCATCCTCATTGTCGACAATATGGGAATTAAGGTATATCATATTGTCTATCTGCGACTTCATTTGTGACAAATTCTCTGCGATTTCGTATTCTCCTGAAGAGATGATAGGCTTCTCCCTCTTCGCATTCTCTTCTTCAATTCTCTTGTGGATGCGCACAAAACGCTCGTCTCCCTTATACTTCTTCTTCAGAAGATTGTTGCGTCTGTTGATTTCACGGATTTTTGCCATTACAGTATCCATATAATCGATGCTTTCTTTCGCCTCCGCCGTGTTTTGTGGCACAAAACCCTTCTTGCGGAAGTATTCGCGGAACTGGTCGGCAAGAATCACATACTTATCCTCGCCCTTGTCAAAATTAGCCTCAAATTCGGCCTGCACCTTGTCACAACGCTCACGGATGTCATTCACGACTATTCTCATTTCCTCCGGGACACCTTTCTTGAACTCAAAATCAAGTTCAGAGAGAGCTATGTTTATGATGCCCGAAACATCAGCCATATGCTCGGTGTTTTCCATCAAATTGATGCGTTCGATACGATGACTTACCTCCGAAATCAGAGTTGGAATGCCGACCACCGCCAGTTTTTCAACCTTTGACTTAAGCTCCTCGTCACCGAATGCCCTGACCTGATTGATTATAGCCTTCGCTTCATTAAGAGTTGAACGGAGTGCATAGAGAGCGTCCTTGCTACTGATTTCGTCAAGCTCCTTGCGAAAATCCTCCGGGTTCTCACATGTGAAGTTAAAAAGGATATTCTTTATCTCCTTCATCTTGGAGATAACAGCCTCTTTGTCCTCGATAATCACGTTACCTACTGGTGCATCGACTGGGACATCCGCCGTATCTACAGTGCGGTTCAACTCCCTTAGATAACGGTCGTTGGTTGTCTCAAAATTTTCCTTTATATCGACAAAATCAACCACGTAGCCATATTTGAAGTCCTTGTATGGACGATTGACCCTTGTAAGCGCCTGCAACAAGTCGTGTCCGTCAAGGCTCCTGCCGAGATAGAGTTTTTTGAGCCTCGGCGCATCGAAACCTGTAAGAAGCATCTGATTGACAATCAGCACATCTACTGACATCTGCTTCTTGAACCCCTCGATATAGGCCTTTCTCTCAAGTTTGTCGCCTTCATCATGCAATATAAGAGAAGCCTTGAGAGGCTTCTTGGGAGAACCATATGAAATCATCGGGTCTTCGAGCATCATCAGTTTTTCTTCCTGCTTCTTCTCGACATACAGAGACCGTGAGAATCTCTCCTGCCACAGACGATACATTTCTCTTGCCTGTGGATTTGTCCTGCAAACTATCATCGCACCGATACTTTCATCATCCTGTTCCTTGCGAAAACGGCGGAAGTCGGTGATTATGTAGTCAAGAAGAGCATTAAGATAACTATCGTGCTCAAGGATTTTGTTCTTGTCAATGTCGCTCTTCTTGATTTCCACACCTCCGGCCAACTTGTCCAATATGCTTTTTATCTTTTCCTTATAGACCGTTTCTACAGGCTCGCACATCAACTTCAGGGTATATCCGTCAGAGATTGATTTGTCGTAGTAATATGTGTCAATGTAATTACCAAAAACGCGCCAAGACTCTCTTTCTTCCTTAAGAAGAGGCGTTCCTGTTAGAGCTATCTTTACGGCATCCTTATCAGCCTCAAGCAGGTTTGCAAGGAAACTCCCCTCAGGATTGTAGCCCCTATGCGCTTCGTCTATAAAGAACACCCTTTGAAGAGATGTGCTGTAACTATTGTCCAACTGGATCTTCTCAGAGTCTTCCTTGAATTTCTGTATGTTGACGACCATTATCTCAGGCTTGCCCACGCTGTTCTCCACAGGGTCGATACTTCTGAAATCTTTCATCAGTTCATTCCTGCTGTTCGCAGTTCTTACAATCAGACCTCTAGATGCAAACTCATCGCTTGCCTGTTCCATAAGAGCGATACGATCAACGATGAAATAGAATTTCACGGCAGTCTGCCTCTGAGCATAAAAATCCGTAAGGCTTCGCACGGAATAGTATGCGAGTGCGGTCTTACCACTCCCTTGAGTATGCCAGATGATACCGCTTTTGACTCCAGCAGCTAATTTTCTCCTGATGGCCAAAGATGCGAACAGTTGCTGATAACGCATCACGTGCTTTTCCAAAGAAACCTTCTTGCTGCCGTCTTCATCTTCCGTCGTCTTGTTCACGTAGGCAAAACCATATCGGAGGAGAAACAGGAAACGCTCCTTGCTCAACATCGATGTCAAAATTCTGTTGGTAGGAGTAGATGGTTCTTTATTAGTCTGATAGTCAGGAAGATTTTTAATAACTACACAGTTGCGATGCTTGAGAACCCTCTTCTCAAGTTCCTCTGAGACCTCTTCATAAGGATAAGAAGAGACAAAGTTTTTGTCTGCCTCGCGAAAGACATTGAAGAACGCCTTATTCTCTGAGATGCAGCAATAAAAAGCCCCTTGAATCGGAACACGGTTGTCGTTATCATATTCTTGATTATTGGAGAAAATCATCAACTGCGTTATGTTGATAAAGCGCCTGAATGCCTTGTTGGGCATTCTCTTGTTGATTCTGTCTCTTTCAGCGAGAATTCCATCGTGATTATTCGGTTTCTTGACTTCAATGAAGGCAAGCGGAAGCCCATTCACAAAACAAGTTATGTCTGGACGGAAACTGTCGCCGGTGTCAGAATTCTCACAGGTAAATTCAGTGGTAACGTGCCACTCGTTATTGTCAGCATTCTCGAAATCGACAAGCTTAAGACCACTGTTGGCAGAGAGTAAGGTATAGAACTCTTTGCCCAGATCATCATTCCTAAGCATTCCAACTATCTTGTCAAGCATCTGATGGCTTCCAGTCTCATCCAATTCGGGATTCAATCGCCTGAGTGAGCGAAGAAATATGCCGGTCAAAATGTTTGTGTCAGGATTATAATCTGAGATGTCATCGAGATAGGTATACCCCAGACGACATAAGTGCAATGCCGCCGGCACTTGCACGCGAGTGTTTTCCGTAAAGCTGTTCATTTCCTATCATCAGTCTTGCCAACATACAAATTTAGCAAATTTTACCGACATAGAAGGCAAGTTAAGAAATACTTGAGAAGACTTCACCGAATCACAACTAATCGCCCGTAACGGCGGATGCAAATATCATTACAGCCATCACTTCACTTACAAAACGAAACAAAAGCATATCAAAGAAATGTTTTTTTTAATAAAAGCACGTCATAATGTTGCAGATTATCATAGAATAATTAAATTTGTAATCGGCGGGATGGAGATTGTGCTGGCGGAATGCCGTGAAAGACATTGACTTACAACAATATAAATATATTACCAATTTTCTTATTATGAAAAAACATCTTTTAGCCGCATTAAGCATACTGGCGTTGGCGGCTGCAGGTTGCAAGGAGGAAACTAAGAACTATCCTCCGGCGACTGTCGAGATACAGAACATCGTGCCGCAGGATGTTTCTGTGCAGTTCGAACTGGCGCACACCAATGCGGTGTCTGTCGGATACCGTATTGAAGACGCGGATAATGCCGGGAAGAAAGAGTTCACTGTCATCGAGACATCTGACCTCAAGACAATCGTGTGCGAAGGCTTGACACAGGAAACTGATTATCAGATAACAGCAGTCGCTTACAATGAGAATGGTGATGTCTCCAAAGAAGACAAGAAAACGTTCAGAACGGAAAGGACTCCGGCAGCACCGGCCAGCGCGGAAATCAAGATAAACAATATAACGTACAGTTCAGTAACATTCAAGATTACGGTTAAAGACGCCGTCTCATATTCTTTCGGCGTGTCCGCTGCAGGTTCCGAGCCTGAAATGATAGATGTCGTACCGGACAATCCCTCAATGAACTTCACCGTCAAGGATTTGACAGCGGAAACAGACTACAGGATTTCCGTCATCGCATACAATGCGGATAACGTTGCTGCCGAGACAGTTGAAAAGGAATTCAGGACAGGCGTGTTCGTGCCTTTCGGCGAAATCACTTCAGTAGCGACCGCCCACGGAATTTTCATAAAGACCAATGTTGACACACAGAAATACCCGACCTATTTCCTGCAAGTTTTCGACCCGGAGCAGACTTATGTCAATGAAGAGTCCGTACAGTTCAAGGTAGATTCCAAGAAGCAGTTTGTCTATTACCTGCAGACGGCAATCCTGAATCCTGATATCAGAAGGAATTCTTTCCAGGAATGGAACAAGACAAGGCTTTCAAGCAAGTCAGATAGGATTCTCCTCTACGCAGTCCCTGTAGTTCAGGAAGGTCCGAAATACATCTGCGACGACTACGGCACCATAGTGGAGCATGTACTTGAGATTCCTGAGAAAGACATCATCGGACAGTCTGATGCAGCCATTCTTCTGGGCGATCCGGACATAAATGAGGACATACTGACAGTCAAACTCACCAAGCAGGGAGAACCTGTGGCATACTACACCGGAGTAGCATTGAAATCAGAAGTCGATGCAGCAGGAGGAATTGCGACATATGCCCAGCAGGAATTGGATGCCAAGAAACTGGACTACAGCATCACATCCATAACGAACTTCAAGGAAGAGATGGAAGTTCGCGACCTTGCATTGAACACGGACTATGTGCTCTTCTCGTTTGCATACGACGTGAACGGCAAAATCGGCAGTGTCCAGTCCAAGGAGTTCAGCACAAGCAGCCAGTTCGAGTATATGAACAACATTTCAGTGGACGTCGCACTCAAGGAGGTAGCCTTCACCTCTGCCGTTTTCACTGTCAAGAGAACAAACTTCAGGAACGGCAAGTACATCTTCGTCACAATGAAGGACTTCGCAGAAAAATACGACAGCAGCATTGACAATTACGTGATGCAGGAACTCATAGGACAACAGAGCAGCTATCCGATTTCACTCTACAGCGACAATGACATCAAGGGATCCAGGCTACAGTACAATACGGACTATATCCTGATTGTTCTTCCGGAGTCCGACCAGAAAGACGGATATGGAAAACCGGCAACAGTACGCTTCCACACAAAAGCATACGAGAAGACCAGCGACGTAACTCTATCATTGACAATCAATAAGGTGGAATCTTACTATGGCTCCTCCCACGCAAGTGTCACGGTAACCCCGTCCGGGGACTGCGTCGGATATTACATGTATCTCATGGAAAAGTCAGTATTCGATGCGGTGACGAACTTGGGCGAGACCGTCTGCAAGATGCCGACCATCAAATACCGCAGCAGTTCCGAGGAACAGACATTCAACTCGGAATATTTCTTCAACCCGTCATATCTGGTACTCATTCCGGTAGATAAGGAAGGCAGATTCGGAGCCCCCGTACATTCAGAATTATTAAGTAATCCTTAAAAAATAACTTGGTAATCTTTGCTCGTCTTTTCGGTCTATATTCCTTTTTTCATCAGTCGTGTACGTCCAGTACACTCCTTCTTCGGAAAAGAAATCTATCCTCGAAAATCCTTCTCAAATCTTTACCAACTTATTTTTTCATGCTTATTACAAGAAACAAAATAATATATGAAATCAATATTCAATCACTGGTACGCTGCACTGCCGGCTATTTTGCTGACGATAGCGTCTTGCTCAGACAACCACAAAAAAGACGACCCGAACAAAAAAGAGGAACCTGACGTGCCTGAGGTTCCAGTCCCGTCAGGACCAACTGTAGAAATCTCTGATGTGACAGCTGAGGCCAATACCGTTACCTTCACCATCACGCCGAAGGATGTCGCATTCTATTCATACTGCATCAAGTCAGAAGCCATGACTTCCGATCCGGTAGTCTGCAATCCTGCCGAGAAGAAGACATTCAACTACAACAGGCTGGCTCCTGATACCGACTACATTCTGATTGCCCAAGGCTATAACGATGATGAAGTCGAGATAGCCAAGCAGGAAGTGCCGTTCAAGACCAAGGCTTCCGAAGAACCTACATTAGAGATACCTCATGGCGAGACACCTTTCATTGAATACGGAGGCAGAAAAGTCGAGGCAAAATCCGTAATCTATTACGAAGAGAATGACCTCCTTTGGCTGTTCGTTTCCCCTAAAGAAGGGTTCGACAACCACATTGACCTCCTCTATGGGAACAGCGGTAAAAACGACTATATATCATTGAGTTTCACCCGTGACCAGCTTAACAAGAGCATCGATATGAAAAGCGCTTCCGAGCGTTATCTCCTGTTCAATTCAATATTGTCGGAACTGTATCCGAAGCCCGCAGTGCCGATGATCAGCATTGATTATCACCAGAATATAACCGCGGGAGCTTTCAATGTTACCAGAAATAAAGAAAAGATCGAAGGTTATATAGAGTTCACCGAAGCAGAGACAGGCAAGAAGTGCAGAATCTATGCGACCTGCATTTATGATGAAGAAGCCGCAACAAGGGTAACTTTCATGACAAAGGACGGCAAGAAGGAAGGCATCGGAAGCGGATTCTACAGACTTCCAGATGACACCCACAGCGAAGTATTCCTGTCACCTGGAGCAGCTCCTATGGGAGATCTCATCACCGAAGTGGACAAATACTATATAAGGATACGTTTCGCCGATGCTATCGCCAATGAAAAGAAGTTTGTCAATCTTGCTGACATCACCGGTGATTTCGAGTTCGAATATACAGATGCCGCATCCGGAAAACATTTTTCGATAAGCAATGGCAAGCTGAACGGAGCCACCGGAAAGGTGATAATTTACAAATATGCCCTCCAGGGAGATTACCGCATAGAGTACGACATCACAGCTGACGGAATCCATCTGGAAGGCTATGCTGACCATTCATTCAACTTCTATTCATACTACTCTTCGAACCAATACCAGGAGGGCAGTTATAAGCCGGTAGATATCAAGTCAGTTATCATTGACGAAAGCAATCCTGATTATTATCAGATCTGGCTGCTGCCGGCAGAAGGTGTGACGACTTTGGAAGAGGCCGCTGCTGTGAATGGTTCTGTCAAGGTCGTAGTATCGCCATTGTCACTGAATGCCAGGACACGTTACTTCCACGATGAAAAGTCTGCCGGAAGGGAAATGTCAATCACCTACAGAGGACAGGAGTTCAGCAACAGCGACACCAGCTACAAGGGATATGTACGCGGTGCCATGCTCGGAAAGAAGATTGCATTGGAATTCGGCGAGGAAAAGATAGGTCTGGAAGGCTACTATGCCGGCGAGTATGTAGAAATCAAATAGTTTTGAGCGACCGCTACAAGTTTAGAAAGTACGCAACTTGAGCACCTGCCACGTATGGCGGTTCCGGAAACGGGACCGCCCTTATTATTGTCCTTGTGTCCGGATGGAGTTTTGCCGCCAGCAACTGAAAAACAATCTATTCCGGATTTCCTTCCCTCAGTCGCCAGACACGTGGCGTCAGACCCGTATGCTGGCGGAAATATCTTGTAAAAAATGAGGCATCACAGAAATTATAGTCCCAGGCAAGCTGCTTGAGAGACTTGTCCGTCCCCGAGAGTTCCTGCTTGAGTTTCAAGACGACATAGTGGTCAACAAGAGTCTTGGCGCTGTGGCCGGTAATGCCTTTAGTAATGACATTCAGGTATTTGGACGAAATGTTCAGCTGCCCGGCATACCAGTTCACATCACGGTACCGCCTAAAATTCATCTCGATCAGTTTCATGAAAGAATTGAACAGGTCCCGTTTTCGTCTGGAGGAGGAAGACGGCTGGACCATATCTGGAAAACGCGAGATATAGTCATGAAAACCTATGAAAAATGCCTTGAGCTGGTAAAGGACCAGTTTGTCCAGACACTTGCACGTACTCTGTCGAAAATACAGGCCAAGCAGCATGAACATTGACTTTACAATATCAGAAACCACTTGAGAATCAGTACGGCATCTATCCTCGCGCAACTTTTCATAAATACTATGTTCGATATCCAGACTGGCCTCCCGAAGGATGTTCGGACTGAACACCAGCATATCGACAGTAAAATCAGAGGACTTGCCGTCGACCGATACGACATCGCCGGGGAAAATAGTAATGACCCCGCCATACGGCAGAGACCAGGCGTGATAATTTACATTGACAATCGCACTGCCGCAGCGACACAGTACAATCATGCCGTTTTCAGACAGCATGTCACCACTCCCCTGTATGACAGAAGCACGACCTGAAGCCGCATCATGACGGAATCCTTCCATTATATCAGAAACACCTTCAATCAGCGCGGCAGTCTTTTCTCCACCAATAACATTATCCATCTCATTCCTTTTTATACCGCAAATATCGGTAAAAATGTTTCAAACAGCCACAATATTTCCGATTTATCCCATTATTATATCTATTTGTCCAATGCCTTTCTGACCAGACAGCAATACCTTTGCAGTCGAAAAAACAAAGAGTAATGACAATGAAAATGAGAACAATGGCGACAGAATCAGCTGTCGCAGTTTTTTTGTCAATGCTACTGACCGCAAGCCCGCAAGCACTTGCAGACAGCATTGACAATAATCCTCAACGGCATGAACCGGCAGGAGCGATCTCCGACACACTGCGACTGACATTGACAGATGTATTTACAAGGATTGAAAATGAAAACCAGACCATGTCCATGCTCCGTACCGCACAGGAGGCCGCCGAAGAAGGAATAAAGTCTGCCAAAAACGCGAGATATCCGGAAATCAATGCCGAACTGAATGTCAGTTACATAGGCGACAGTTTCCTGACTGACAGAAACTTTTCGAACTATACAAAGGCCCCGTCACCCCATTTCGGAAACGGATTCACGCTCGAAGCGCAGCAGGTTGTCTATGCCGGAGGTGCTGTCAATGCTGCAGTAAAAATGGCAGAACATGAGGGGCACATGTCTGAAGCGGTAATCAGCAAAAGCCGTCAAGGACTGCGGCTTATGGCAGCAGGAGAGTATCTGGACCTGTTCAGGACGGACAACAGCATAAAGGTCTATAAGGAAAATATAGCATTGACAACCAAACTGATAGAGGAAATCAATGCCAGAAGGGAGCAGGGACTTGCCCTGGCTGCAGACGTTACCAGATACGAACTCAGACTGCAGATGCTGAAGCTTGATCTGGTCCGCCTCCAGAACACGAGAGAGATCATGAATTACCGTCTGGTCAATTCACTCGGTCTGCCTGAAGGGACTGTCATTTCATCCATACTTGGAGATGACGAAGATATGCGGGACAGGAGCCGTCAGAATTGGCAGGAAATTGCAGCAGATGCTTCGCCTGAAATGAAAGTTTCCGGAATCAAGGCCGACATGGCATTGACAAGACAGAAACTTGTGCGAAGCGAGAGGCTTCCGAAGATAGCGGTCGTGGCATACGAGAATTTCAACGGCCCGATTACTTTCGAGATTCCTCCCATTGACAAGAACCTCAACATCTGGTACGTCGGACTCGGAATCAGATACAATTTCAGTTCACTTTACAAGTCCGGTCATAAATTGAAACAGGCCGCCATCGAGGTCAGACAGGCGGAACAAGCCAAAAATGTTACGGAAGAAAATCTCAGAAATGACGTACAGAAGGCCTATGCCGACTACATGCAGTCATACGTTGAGCTGGAAACCAGGGAAAAAAGCCTCCAGCTGGCAGATGAGAATTATGAGCGGATTCACGACAGGTATATGGAACAGCTCGTACTCGTGACCGATATGCTGGACGCATTCAACATGAAGCTGGACGCAGAGCTCGGAGTCTCTGCTGCAAATGCCGGAATCCAGTATCGCCTCTGCTGCCTCAGATACGCGGCCGGAATTTTATAAGTCAATGATAATTAACATGCTAAAAAACATACAACCATGATCAGCAAGAAAACAATCAAAAGAATATACAATGTAGTGATAATCCTTCTGCTACTCTGCGGAATAGGATACGTTTGCTCACGCTTCATCCATCTGGGAAATGTGGAATATACAGATGACGCAAGAGTCGAGCGCCATATCTCCCCTGTCAATACCAGGATACAGGGATTCATCAGCGAAATAAGATTCGAGGAGTATCAGCATGTCAGAAAAGGAGACACCATCGTTGTCATTGACAATACTGAATATCTTTACATGCTCGCGCAGGCGCAGGCGGATCTTGCTCGCGCGACTTCGGGAAAATCGGCGGACGCGGCCAGTATAAGGACAACAGAGAGTAATGTGACCGTAGCTGAAGCCGGCATGGAAGAGGCAAAGGCCAACCTCAAGAATGCAAAGGACGATTATGAAAGGTATAAGGCTCTGCTGGCCAAGGATGCCGTAACGAAACAGCAGTTTGACGCTGTGGAGACCAGGTACAAGGCCGCACAGGCGCGTTATGACCAGGTCAGCCGCCAGCGCAAGTCCACCGAACTCGTAGGACATGAACTGACCGGTCGTCTGGGACAGAGTGAGGCCAATGTCAATCTGGCCGAAGCTGCGCTCGAACTCGCCAAACTCCGTCTTTCATATACCATAATCACAGCGCCTTGCGACGGCTATGTGGGGCGCAAGGACATCCACGTCGGACAGTTGGTCCAGCCAGGACAGTTGCTGGTAAAAGTCGTGGATGACGCAAATGTCTGGATTATGGCTGATTACAGGGAGACTCAGCTCAAGCACATCGCTGTGGGCTCGGAAGTCAAGATTTCAGCAGACGCCCTGCCTGACACCGAGTTCACAGGACATGTGGAGTCCATCGCATCTGCAACTGGAACAGCATGGATGGGAGCGCCCGTCAATAATGCCACGGGTAATTTCGTAAAGGTCGAGCAGAGGGTTCCCGTAAGAATAAGGATTGACGGCGAACCTGAGGAACTTGCTGCTCTGAAGGCCGGGCTCAATGTGGAAACTGAAGTGAAGTATTGATATGCCAATGCCTCCTATGGTATTCTCGATGCCGATGTATCGGGAATTTGTTCCGAAAAGTGTCCGTCCGTGGATTTATGTATTTTTCGCGATAGTATTCCAGATCAGCGGCGGAATCTATCTCGGGACACTGTCCAACATGATGGGAACCACATCCTTCATGCGTGAGGATGTACTGATGATAGGACTGTGCGGAGTC
Source organism: Bacteroides sp. CAG:770 (assembly GCA_000435075.1). GTDB lineage: Bacteria > Bacteroidota > Bacteroidia > Bacteroidales > UBA932 > Cryptobacteroides. Next base: position 14,201 of record FR890599.1, read on the forward strand.
GTCGGCGTATGTATGCCGTTCCCGCTCCCGTTCAGATTCAAGTTCCGGTTCACCAACCGGCAGCTTCTTCTGGGTGCCGCACTGGGAATTGCCCTGTGCAACCTGCTGTGCATGCACGTGCAAAGTATCCCCGTCCTCTGCGTCATCTCTTTCATAGCAGGATTCCTGAAGCTTTGCGGCACATTCGAGTGCATGTCCAATATCCAGCTTTGGATGGCCCCTGGGCGAGATTTTTCCATATTCTTTCCGCTCCTTTATATGATAGTCGTCGGCTGCATGAATATGTCATCATGGGTGGCAAACCAATTGACATATCATTTTGGAAGCTGGATGATGATGCACTGGTTCATGATAGGACTGCTGCTAATTGTAGCATTGACAGTGTACGTCCTGACGAGGAATGTCCGCCTGATGCCGAAGGTGCCGATGATCAGTGTCGATTGGCTCGGCTGCGTGCTCTGGTCTTTGTTTCTGCTCGAAGGCATCTGGATTTTCACCTACGGCGAATATTACAACTGGTTCGACAGCAATGTTTTCCGCACTGTCTGCGTGGCATGGCCGGTAACAGTCATAATATGCATCGGGCGAATGCGGCATATACGCCACCCCTTCATCGACTCCGCAGCATTCAAGTACAAGAATCTTTATCCGGTACTCGGACTTTTCATCGTACTCGAAGTCATGTGCGCGACTCCAAAATCGCTCCAGAATGTGTTCACTTCTGCGGTGCTGGGCTACGGGGCCATGACGACAGCCCGCTTTTCGGTCTGCGAACTCGTCGGTACCCTGTTCGGTTGTTCGTTTGTCCTCTGGTGGATCAAGGTCGTGAAACTCAAGTACACAAGTCTGCTGTCCATAGGTTTCACGGCGATTCTCATCTATCAGCTTATAATGTATTTCGGGCTTTCGCCTCATGTCAATGTCGAAATGTTCTATCTTCCGACGATACTCCGTGCCTTCGGTTATGCAATATTCTTCGCTGCACTTACTATATATCTGGAGGAGATCCTGCCGTTCCAGCACTTTTTCATGGGGCTTACCATATGCGGATTCATCCGCAACGGACTTGTAGAAACGATAGCGTCCGCCGGATACGCACATGCCATGAGATATTACACGGCAGAGTATTCCACCCATTATTTTTCATCGTCAATGCCGGCGGGTCTGGCCCCTGACATCACAGGATATGTAGCCAAAATGGATGCACTGGCACCTCTGATGTCCAGTGTCAAGACCGTTTTCGGCTGGTCTTGCTTCATCGGAGCTGCCGTACTTCTGGTCTTCCTACTCTATGGTGTGGAGCCGGTCCGCAGGACGCTGAAGAAGGTATGGTTCTGCCGACATTCTGCGACTCGCACACCCACATTGTCTTCGCCTGCACACGCGAGGCTATAGAGAGGAGCCTTTGAATACGCGTGACTCTGACGGAGGCAAGATTCTGACGCACATATTATATTTCCACATATTCTCTGTATATTTGCCGACTGGAAAAAACAGAACAAAATAGACATATATGATAGTAATGAAATTCGGCGGAACATCCGTAGCTGACAGCACGGCGATTTCGCGCACCATAGAAATCATTCGGAAGAAACTGACAGAACGTCCGATAGTCGTGGTATCTGCATTGTCCAAAGTGACAGACTTGCTCTACAAGATTTCGGACAAGGCGCGGGAACGCGACAAGAGCGGAGCGTATGAGCTTATGGCTCAGTTGCGTACACGGCATCTGACATTGGCGGAAGAACTTATCAACACCGACAGTTGCAACGCTTCTGAGCAGGACTGCGCGTCAATGCTGGAGGATGCGAAGGGCAGGATTAATACCATCTGCGACCGTCTGGAGCATTTCGTCGATGCGGTATGCGAACTGGGCGAGCTGTCCGACCGCAGCAAGGCTGTAATCATCGGAAACGGCGAATATCTCTCGTCGAACGTCATATGTCTCGCGATGAACGCCAGAGGAATTCGCACGCACCTGATGGACTCCAGAAGGATGATAATCACTGACAATGTCTTCCTGAAAGGAGAGCCGAGGACGAAATTGACCACGGAGAAGGTCAATGCTGAGGTCAATGCAGAATACGTTGACTGCGAGGCTGTCATCACCCAAGGATTCGTATCGGAGACAGAAGACGGAGAGCCTACCGTCCTGGGAAGAGGAGGCTCTGACTACACGGCATCATTGATAGGAATGGCGGTAGGAGCCACCAGAATCGAGATATGGACGGATGTGGACGGCGTGAAGACGGCTGATCCGAGAAAGGTGGAGGGCACAAGGAGCCTGGAGCGGATTTCGTTCGAGGAGGCCGCCGAGATGGCTCATTTCGGGGCGAAGGTGCTGCATCCGATGACCATAGAGCCGGCGGTCAGGAAGAATATCCCGATCTATGTCCTGAACTCGATGAACCCTGACGGAAAGGGCACGGTAATTCTCCAGAACTCCAAGATAGACGACGGCGTGAAGTCTGTTTCCAGCAAGGAGAACATTCTGGTAATCAATATCTTCTCCACGAAAATGATCAATGCCGCCGGCTTCCTTATGAGCGTGTTTGAAATCTTCAGCAGGAACAATGTATCGGTAGACCTCATCAGTACTTCGGAGGCGAACATCTCCGTCACGGTGGACGCTTCCCAGGACATCGACAAGGTCATCGAGGAACTGTCGTCATTCGCCGAGGTCTATGTGGACCGCGACAAGGCACAAGTCTCCGTCATCGGAAAGAATCTGGACAATGTCACAGGCATTCTAGAGAAGACTTTCGCCCCTCTGAGAGACTACAAGATATATATGATCTCCCAGGGAGCCTCGTACGTGAACATCAGCTTCATCGTGGACCGCTCGGCAATGGACACCGTGGTGTCGCTGCTTCACAAGAGCCTGTTCAGATAAGCTCGTCACATAGACATTATATCTGATGCGGGGTGCTGCTGCTGAAGCAGTTCCCGCATTTTTTTCATATACGGCTCAGTATGCTTGTAGAACATCTGCAGCCCGACGCAGAGGGAATTGAGTCCCTCCTCTCCCGTCTTTGTCTTGGAAAAACGGTGCTTAGGACATTCGCCGTTGCAGAGATGCACCCATTCGCAGCGGCGACATTGAGACGGAAGAGAATTGCGCTTGGCGATGCCGAATGACACAGCCTTGTCTGACTGCATCATTGTCCTGAGGCTCGACGAGGGTACGTTGCCCAGCAGATATTCCGGGTACACGAAATGGTCGCACGCATAGATATCTCCATTGTGCTCGACCACTGCATTGGAGCCGCAAGTCTCGCAGAATGAGCACGTTCCCGGAGTCACTCCGCAATATGAAGCCAATGTGGCGTCGAACATCCCGACGAAATACCGCCCCACATCCGTCTTTACCCAGACATCGAATATATCGCAAAGGAATCTGCCGTAGCCAATGTCGCTCACTGACCAAGAGCCGAAGCCGTCTCCTCCATATTCGGGGGCGACGACCGACGGGCGGGCATTGTCCACCCTGCGACCTTTTGCATTGACCTGGTACCGAACTTTCTCGACGACGGGGAGGAACTGCATGAACTGGCTCCCGAGCGACTTGAGGAACTGGTAAATTTCGACGCCCCGCCCCTCCGAAGCCTTGGACACCGCCGTCAATGTGTTGAATTGCACGCCTCCGCGTATCAATGTCACCAGCCCACGCATCACTTTGTCGAATGACGGGATGCCGGTCTTGCTGCTTCGGTACGCGTCGTGGACATATTGCGGTCCGTCAATGGAGATGCCGACGAGGAAGCCGTTGGAGGCAAAGAGGTCCGCCCATTCAGGAGTCACGAGGGTACCGTTGGTCTGAAGCGTGTTATGGACGACCTTGCCATCGGCATATTTACGCTCCAGCGCAATGGCTTTCCGATAGAAGTCAATGCCTGCCAGCAGTGGCTCTCCGCCGTGCCAGTTGAACGTGACCTCGGGCACATCGCACGAGCCGATGTAGTCGCTGATGACTTTTTCGAGGAGTTCTTCCGACATTATCGGCTCTCTGCCGCCGTAAAGCGATGCCTTGTCCAGATAGTAGCAGTAGCGGCAATCCAGATTGCACAGGGAACCGGCGGGCTTGAGCATTATGTTGAAGGCTGCGGGTCCTGTCATCTTGACGGCATCCGCCAGTGTTATCGTTTTCTTGAATGAGTCTTCCATACCGCAAAGATAACCCTTTTCACGGATAATCGCCGTCACAATCCCCAAAACGCTTCCGCCTCTCCCCGCTTTGCGCATTACGCTAAATTAATTGGGCTAAAGTTGTTAGAGACAACAGAATAGCTAAGAAGCCAACAATTAGTTATGTGTATTTTCCGATATCAGGGCATCTTTATAATGTAGGATTTTACCAGCCTATATATATTCGCAACTTATACAGCAATTTCAAAAGATTCTATTTTGGGACTTTAAATCACAAGTAAAACGAAATTTTGAAATAAGAACCTGTTTTTTGAAAAAAAGCGTAACTTCGTAGCGAAAGTAAAACAACTTACGAATGAAAGGAAAAACGATTTTCGGACTTGCGGCGCTTCCTGTCGTCGCCGGAGCTTGCGCTAATGCAAAACAGGAACCTCAGAAGCCTAACATATTGCTAATCATAGCCGACGACCTCGGAATAGGAGACGTGAGCGCCTACGGATATGGAGCCATCCCTACTCCACACATCGACTCACTCGCTTCGGAAGGCGTACTTTTCAACAACGCTTACGCAACATCAGCGACATCGACTCCGAGCCGCTACGGAATCCTCACCGGAGAGTACCCGTGGCGAAACGCAAACGCAAGAATCCTTCCGGGAGACGCACCACTGCTGATTTCTCCGTCATTGCCGACCGTACCTAAGATGATGCAAGCCAATGGATACCAGACCGGTGCCATAGGGAAATGGCATCTCGGAATGGGTGACGGCAACCTTGACTGGAACAAGCATATCAGCCCTTGCGCAAATGACATAGGATTCGACTACTCTTGCCTTATCGCAGCGACTAACGACCGTGTACCTACAGTCTATGTAGAGAACGGAAACGTGCTCGGACTAGATCCAGACGACCCTATCGAGGTCAGCTACGAACACAACTTCCCTGGAGAGCCAGATGGAAAGAAGGATCTCGATATGATACGTATGATGTGGGACCATCATCATAACGAAGCCATTATCAACGGAATACCGCGCATCGGCTATATGCGTGGCGGAAAGAAGGCAATCTGGACAGACGAGGATATGGCTGACTACTTCGCGGACAAAGTGAAGAACTACATCGACACGAGAGACGAGAGCAAGCCTTTCTTCCTCTATTACGGTCTCCATCAGCCGCACGTTCCGCGCACTCCTAACCAGAGATTTGTAGGTGCGACGAACCTCGGGCCTCGCGGGGATGCAGTGGTAGAGGCGGACTGGTGCGTTGGCGAGGTTATCAATTACCTCAAGAAGAAAGGGATCCTGGACAATACTCTCGTAATCTTCACATCCGACAATGGTCCTGTCCTTCAGGACGGATATGTGGACCAGGCTTATGAGCACAGGAACGACCACGACGCATACGGAAAGCTCCGCGGCGGAAAATATAGCCTCTATGACGGCGGTGCCCACGTACCAATGCTCGTGTACTGGAAAGGACATACCCTCAATATGGTGTCCAACGAACTCGTGTCGCAGCTTGACTGCTATGCGTCACTGGCATCATTGATCGGTGCTGAGACTCCTGACAGTCTCGACTCCCAGAACTATATGGATGCTTTCCTCGGCAAGGGAAAGGGCAGAGAGTCTCTCATCGTAGAGGCAAAGAGCCGTCTGGCAATGAGAAAAGGCGATTATATCATGATTCCTCCTTACTACGGACCGGCTTACAGAAAGACCAAGAAGGTGGACCTGGGCAATGTTCCTGACTATGTTCTGTTCGATGTTGTCAATGACCGCGGACAAGAGCATGACATCGCAGCCGAGAAGCCAGAGGTGCTCGAGGAGATGAAGAAGGAGTTCCACGATTTCGTAGGCAGCTACTACGACATCGACATCACCGAGAAGCTCAAGAATTATTAGTCAATAAGTTCAAATAGATAAGCAAGAGTCTGGTCAAAGTACGTTTTAAGCAGGTCTCGTGGATCATATGATGGTCTTCCCATCGTCTCAGGTATAGCTTTGGCAAATCCAAGTCGTTCGAGATTCAGAGAATCAACGAAGGCATCAAACAAACGCACCGGGCAATCGCTCTCAACATAATCGTCCAAATACTCAGGAAAGAGCAAGGCTTCGTTTCGTTTGGCTTTCTCAATATATCTCATTTGCGTATCTTCTTAACTATTATAAAGTTACGAAAATAATCGCATATTTCAGGTCATTCTTCCGCAGACGCAGCTGCATCAGGTTAGATTCCGTAAATATAATAAAAAAATCAAATATGCAAACAAAGCCGCGCACAAGACTTGGAATCCTGCGCGCGGCTTTGTTACATATAATCTTCAAGTTCCGCAAGTGCGAAACACCGAATTATTTCAGATACGCATCGCTTACGACTTTCTGGCTGCGGGCGATGAAATCGCTCAGAGCCTTGCCCTTGAGAAGACCATTGGCAAGAAGAGCCAGGTCAGTAAGCTGCTGGAGAACCTCATTCTTGGAAGCGAACTCCTCAATTTCTGCCTTGTGGGCAGTATGAGCGGCTTCCTTGGCCTCACGTACCGCAGACTTGGCATCCTCGGCAGCCTTCTTTTGCTCATCAGTGGCCTCCTTGGCCTCGCCTGCTTTGATTACTTCTGGATCAGCCTCTGCGACAACCTCCTGCGGCTTTACCTCAGCCTTCTCAGCCTCAAGAATCTTGGCAATAACAGGATTCTCGGCATTGACAGTAATATTATAGGAAGCAGGCATGTTGCCATAGAAATTCAGGCCGCCGCCCATGGCACTCATCTCACGATAACGACGCATGAACTCATTCTGAGTAATGATAATCGGCTCGCCGGTCTCACCGAGATTGTCAGCCTGGACATAATATTCATACTCCTTAGGAAGGACAGCCTTGAACAAGTCAGAGATATCATTCTTCTCATTCTCAGAGAGTTCCAGTTTCTTCCTGTCCTCCTTAGGGATGAGATTGTCTATCGCATCAGAATCCACACGGCAGAACCTGCAATCCGTCAGCTTCTGCTCAAGGAGATTCACGAAGTGTGAATCGAGTTCGCAATCCATGAGAAGCACGTCATAGCCCTTGTTCTTTGCACCCTCAATGAAAGAGTACTGGGACTCCACATCGGTAGCATAAAGGTAAACCACCTTCTTGTCCTTGTCGGTCTGCTCTGCCTCGATAGCCTTCCTGTACTCATCGAAACTGAAATACTTGCCGTCAGTATTCTTCAGAAGAGCGAACTTCATAGCCCTCTCGCAGAACTTCTCGTCTGAAAGCATGCCATACTCGATAAAGAGTTTGAGGTTATCCCATTTCTCTTCCAGAGACTTCCTTTCAGTATTGAAAATCTCCTCAAGTCTGTCAGCGACCTTCTTGGTGATGTATCCTGAAATCTTCTTCACATTGGAATCACTCTGAAGGTAACTTCTGGAAACGTTCAGCGGAATATCCGGAGAATCAATCACACCATGAAGCAGTGTAAGGAAGTCAGGGACAATGTTATCCACATGGTCGGTCACGAACATCTGGTTGCAGTACAACTGGATCTTGTTCTTCTCGATAGCCATTCTCTCCTTGATCTTAGGGAAGTAGAGAATACCTGTCAGGTGGAACGGATAGTCCACATTCAGGTGGATGTAGAAAAGCGGATCCTCATAGGTAGGATACAGGGCCTTGTAGAAGTTCATGTAATCCTCTTTCTTCAGGTCAGCCGGCTTGCGTGTCCAGAGAGGCTCCACACTGTTGATGACCTTGTCCTTGTCCGTATCGACATATTTTCCGTCCTTCCACTCCTGTTCCTTGCCGAACACGATCGGGAACGGCATGAACTTACAGTATTTGCTGAGGAGCTGTTCGATTTTTCCCTTGGAAGCGTACTCTGTAGAGTCATCATCGAGATAAAGTGTGATGACAGTTCCCCTGTCAGTCTTGTCACACTCGCCCATCTCGTACTCAGGGCTGCCGTCACATGACCATTTGACAGCCTTTGCGCCATCCTTCCAGGAAAGGGTCTCGATAGTCACCTTCTTGGAAACCATGAATGCCGAATAGAATCCGAGACCGAAATGTCCTATGATATTGCCGATCTGATCCTTGTATTTCTCGAGGAACTCGCCTGCTGAAGAGAATGCAATCTGATTTATATATTTGTCCACCTCTTCCTCAGTCATACCGATACCGCGGTCAATGATTCTGAGTTCTTTCTTGTCTTCATCAAGTTCAATCTTCACGAAAAGGTCTCCCAGAACGCCCTTGAAATCGCCTGAAGAAGCAAGTGCCTTCATCTTTTCGGTAGCATCCACTGCATTGGCCACAAGTTCCCTGAGGAATATCTCATGATCGGAATACAGGAACTGCTTGATCACCGGGAATATATTTTCCGTAGTGACACCTATTTTACCTTTCATCTCTGCCATAATATTTATGTTTTAGTTATTCAAAAAAATACCGCCCGGAATACCCGGACGGCAGTATAAAAGTCAAATAACGTTCCAATCAGATTGTCATGACATTTTGTCAGAAGGATTCAGCCGGATGACCGTCTCTAGAACGACTTCACATATTGTATGGACCCGTCTTTAAGATACGTGGCCTCCATTGTGTCCAACACTTTTCCCCGACAGCGGAACGACAATGAAAGTGCACCTGTGCACAAAGCTTCCTGATTACGGAAAGAACCCGGATATTTCCAGGACACAAGCATATCTTCAGTCCTGAATCCAAGAGTATAGTCAGATGCCTCGAACCTCTCCCCCTCAAATGAAATCTTCCACGGATGATGGACAGTTCCAGGTCCTACCTCCTCTGTCATCTCAGCTGTCAGTTCGAAATTGTACCGGTAGTTCTTATGGGCGTCACCGTCTTTCTTCGTCACTTTCCAGACATTGCCTTCCTGCCTGATATTGAAAGTTCTGTGCGATATCGACCAGAGGGTATCCCGACCTGAAATCATACATTCCAGCGGACCGGCCTTCACACCATTGGTATCGACTATCACATATGTGCCACCGGTAAGAGGAACGTTCAATGTCTCCTTAAGGCGAAGGACATAATCCAGGGTAAAAATCGAATTCCTGGCAACTTCTTCCATGATGTCATCAGAATAATGCTCATAATACTGGCGGTTATATTCATATTGGCCCCAGAATCTGGTTTCGTCTTCATCGCATCTGGACATGCAGGATGACATCAGAATTCCTGCAAACAAAACAAATAATATCTTCTTCATACTGAGTTATTTTAGAATTTATAACCGACTCCGAAATTGATTCCGTTGAAAATCTTTCCGAATATCAATTCCGCCTTACCGTAAACCTTGCCTCCAAGCGTGTAGGATAAAGGTTTTATCTGATACTCGAATGCCACGTTCTGCGGACAACCCTCATAGAATCCGGCACCGAGTTCTACTGATCCTGACAATGTGGAAAGCCTGGTCATCAAATAGTAGAACCTGACTTCCGGCATCACATAGGCTGCAAAAGATTTCGTATATATAGGCTTCACTTTCTTCAGTCCATGATAGACATCACCGGATACGACAGAAAGAGACAGGTCCGCTCCGACGGCGATACGACTTGCGACCCTGACCTCGAAAAGCACAGAATAAAGACCCGAATACCTCACATTGCGCACGGCATCCGAATACATGTCCGCAACCATGTGATTTTCAAAATTCTTGAACGAACCGTTGTCTCTGAAGAGAACGCAATGATGATTCAGTTCACCTGCGGCAGCATTGACAGAAACATCGAATTTGAACGGCCTTATGGGCCTGAATGCCAAGAGGTCCTGAGACATTGACAAAGAAACGGCTGCCACGATTGCGGCAGCCGATAAGAATTTTCTCATCTTCCCGCTCATAATATGTTGTTGGTTAAAATCCGAAACATAGATGCAGGAAATCTGGAAAATGTTGCATTCTTCCGCAAGTGCGGACAGAAATTATTTATACATGAATCTCTTGATACTCATCTTAGGAGTCTTCTCGAAAGGCTTGTCCACGACCTCAACCTTCTGGAGCTGGCTGTATGACGGCAGAGCCCTGTTCGATGCGATTCTGACACGCTCAGGAATATCTGCGACGGTCTCGGCATCAAGTCCGTTCTTGCGGATCGCATCCTGGTCGAGATAAATCAATGCTACAAGTTTCGAAGCACGGTCCACGACAACAGACTCCACAACATAATCCTGGTTGTTCACCACAGCCTCGACCTCCTCAGGATAGATGTTCTGTCCGTTGGCGCTGAGAATCATGCTCTTGCTGCGGCCCTTGATGAAGATGTTTCCTTCCGCGTCAATGATACCGAGGTCACCGGTCTTGAGGTATCCGTCCTCCGTAAATGCAGCGGCAGTAGCCTCCGGAGCCTTATAGTAGCCAAGACAGACATTGTCACCCTTAGCCTGAATTTCACCAACAACGTGCTGGGGATCATCAGAATCAATGCGGACAGTCGCACAATCCACAGCCTTTCCGCAGGAACCTGGGACATAACTGTCACACGGCTCGTAAGCAAGAAGCGGAGCGGCTTCAGTCATTCCGTATCCCACGGTATATGGAAGTCCGAGTTTCTTGAACCACTTCTCCACTTCAGGATTCAACGGCGCACCGCCCATGATAATCATCTGGAGATTTCCGTCGAGGGCGCTGAGTAGTTTCTCACGTATCTTCTTAAACAGTAACGACTTGATTCCAGGAATTCTGGTCAGGACCTTCATTACAGGCTTCTCGACGACAGGCTTGATGGCACTCTTGAACACTTTTTCCATGACAAGAGGCACAGTGATGAGAAGGTATGGCTTCACGTCACGCATCGCTGACAAGAGAAGTGTAGGTGACGGGGTCTTGCCGAGGAAGGTGATGCTGGTTCCGTTGCAGAGCGGATAGAGGAACTCGTAAACCAGGCCGTACATGTGAGCCATCGGCAACATTGACACCATCGTAAATTTATCCGATGACGGAATATGGCGCTGGCCGAAGTCGATGGTTGCGCTCAATGCCTTATAGGTCAGCATGACACCCTTAGGGGAACTGGTGGTTCCGGAGGTGTAATTGATTATATCCAGGTCATCCCAGTTGTCGGTATTGTAGGTAACGTTCTCCCCCGTGAACCCCATCGGATATTTCTGTGCAAACTTCTCGGATACGGAAGCGAACGCCTCCCTTACCTTCTCATCCGCCACATAAAGAAGCGTAAAGTCATTGACACTTACGACAGCCTTCAGGCGCGGCATGGCCCTGATATCCAACTTTGCCCATATATCATTGTCAGTCATAAGGATAAGGCTCTCCGAATGATCTACAAGATGATTTACACTTTCAGGAGTGAAGTCTGAAAGAATCGGCACCACGACAGCCTCATAGGTATTGACCGACAGGAAAGAAACAGCCATTCTTGCAGTATTCTTGGCGCAGATGGCTATGCGGTCGCCCTTCTTCAGCCCACAAGCTTCGAAAAAGATGTGGAAACGCTCAATCTGAGTTGCAAGCTGGCCATAGGTGAAAGACTCACCTCTATAGTTGCATACAGCAGGCTTTTCCCAATAAAGTCTTACAGCATTCTGAAGTCTCGCAAAATAATGTTCCATAGTATTAATATTTTGTGTATCGGGCGCAAATTTAACAACTTTCCGTTATATTTGTGCAGAGGCATGCTACATTTGTTCGGCATTGCCAAAGACTTTAATTTCATCCGGTTATGACGAGAAAACCAATTGTTGCATTGATTTACGATTTCGACGGGACGCTTTCCCCGGGAAACATGCAGGAGTTCGGATTCATCCAGGCCATCGGCAAGACGCCTGAGGAATTCTGGAAAATGAGTGACGGCATCGCGGCAGGACAGGATGCGAGCAATATCCTGGCCTACATGAAACTGATGGTAGATGAGGCCAAGAAGAATGATATCAAGCTGAAACGCAGCGAGTTCAAGAAATTCGGAAAGGATATCAAACTCTTCGAGGGCGTGACTTCATGGTTCGACCTTGTCAATGAATACGGGAAGAGCCGAGGCGTGAGAATCGAGCATTACATCAATTCCTCCGGACTGAAGGAAATCATCGAAGGCTGCCCTATCGCCAAACAGTTCAAGCACATTTTCGCAAGCACATTTATCTACGACTCCAAGGGCGAGGCAGAATGGCCGGGAATAGCTGTGGACTACACGGCCAAGACGCAGTTCATCTTCAAAATCAACAAGGGAATTTTCAGCGCGAGGGACACTAACCAGGTCAATGAAAGTATCGCGGAAGACAAGAAACGCATACCTTTCACGCAGATGATATATGTGGGAGACGGAGAAACCGACGTCCCATGCATGAAAATCGTCAGCATGTTCGGCGGGCATTCGATAGCAGTCTATAACCCTGAAAATCCGGGAAAACAGGCAGTTGCTGAAAAACTTCTGAGACAGGGACGAGTGAATTTCATCACTCCGGCCAACTACAGCCACTACAGCAGGACGTTCAAGATAGTGTGCGGCATCATTGACAAAATCAAGGCAGACTGGTCGCTGGGCCTCCTCCGCGGACAGCCGAAGAGCAAAACTGTAAAATAATTTTCATCAGACATGCAAGATTCGCGGGCAGACGCATTTATGTCGGTGAACAAACATAAGTCATCATGAAAATTATAAATAACTTAACAAAAATCGCAATGACGATTGCAGCGGCCGCCACAATGCAGTCCTGCCTTAAAGACGACGGAATTTCATACTCAGAACTCATCCCTAACGCAGTTGTCACCATCAAACCTGTAGCACAGAACGGTTATCCTTTCTACATGCAGCTTGACGACAGCACCGTGATTTATCCTTCAAACCTGAAGCAGTCACCTTTCGGAAACAAGGAGGTCCGCGCGTTCATAAATTATAAGAAGGAAAGCGAAGAGAAAGGAGCCCAGGTAGGTTTCATAAACTGGTCACGTGAACTCCTCACGAAGAATACCGTGGAGTCGCTCGGTTCCGACGAAAAGAACACCGCGAAATACGGCAATGACCCTGTAGCCCTTGTAAATGCATTCCCGACTGTATGCGAAGACGGTTATCTCACACTGAGATTCAGAACGTTATGGGGAGCTTACATAAACATCAAGCATGAGGTCAATCTGGTTACAGGCGTGGATCCGTCAGACCCTTACCTCGTGGAATTCAGGCATAACCGTTTCGCTGACGCTCCGGAGGTACAGTCCGACGCTTACGTGGCATTCAGGCTGAACACATTGCCGGACACCCAGGGCAAGACAGTGAAACTCAAGGTCAGATACAGAAACTGGAACGGCGAGACAAAGGTTGTCGAATTCGACTACAAGACCCGTCCTGGAGACGGAAAATAACACGGCATTCACAGCCGGATTTTTCAATACAACGGAATGCGATTGGCAGACATCAAAGCATATTCTGAAAAGAAACTCGCAGATGATATCCGGAAAGGCAACGAGACAGCGATGAAAAAGCTGTATGATACCTATTCCGGATATCTTCTCGCTTTGTGCTGCCGGTACATTCCTGACAAGGAAACAGCCGAGGACATTCTTCAGGACAGTTTCATCAAGATTTTTTCTTCCTTCGACAAGTTTTCATGGAAGGGCCCCGGCTCGGTAAAAGCCTGGATCAGCAGGGTCACTGTCAATGAAGCTCTGCAGTATCTCAGACGACAGAAAAAATGGAACTTCGTGGAACTCCCCGACAAACTGCCTGACAAGGCTGAAGAGACGGCCGGAGAAGATCCTGACGTTTCGGAAATATCAAATGATGTCCTGATGAAGATGATTCAGGAACTTTCCGACGGATACAGAACTATCTTCAACCTTTTCGTTTTCGAAGGCAAATCCCACAAGGAAATCGCTGAGATGCTGGGCATTACAGAAAGCACCTCGGCATCCCAATTCCACAGGGCGAGAAAAATTCTCGCAAAGAAAATCACAGAATACAAGAAACAAGAGTCAATATGAGACAAGATTGGACAGACAAGTTGCGAGAAAAGATGGACACCTACAGCGTGGAGCCATCGGACAAGGTCTGGGCCGGCATCAGTTCCGAGGCAGGATTGGCCGGACAGGGTTCCGCGACCGGAAAGTCCGCCATACCGATGTGGATATGGCGTTCAGCAGCCGCAGTTGCCGCCGTCATGACAGGGGCTCTGATTTTTGTAAAGGTCAATGACAATGAGGCCGACAACTATACCGCCTACAACGAGGCTGAGGCCCCTGAAATTGTCAATGACAGTCCGGAGATTCTTCCGGAATCTTCTACCGTCCAGACACTTACACTCTCAGAAAATCCTATAGAGAAAACACCGAAATTCAAGGCAGGGCCGACTGAAAAAGCCGAGCATCACAAGGCGGCATATGAATCCGCGCCAGTGATGGCAAGAGTCCAGCAAACGGAAGAAACGGAGAGCATTGACATTGACAAAACAGATAATTCCGACACTGAAGAGGTTGCTGCCGCAGGCATTGACATTGACACGAACACCGGCATTGACAATTCCGATGAAACGATGAGTTGGGAGGAATATCTGAGATCGGAGCCGCAGGAGAAAAGGCGCGCGGACAGGCGTGGTTTAAGTATCGGACTCGGTGCGGCAGGGGCCGGGAGTTCGTCATCGATGGATAAATTCGAGCCGAGAGCAGTGATGGGTTCCAATCCGCTTGAAGGCGAGGCCGGAACTGTCGGCTGGGCTGATGACAGGATTCTCACAAGTGCAGGTACGATTGTATTCAACCAGCCGGAAGTCAATGATTCCTATACGCACAAGATGCCTGTAAAGCTCGGATTGACAGCAAGATACGCATTTACCAACTTGCTCGGAATCGAAAGCGGATTGACCTATTCTCTTCTACAGTCGGACATTCAACGAGGTTCAGAATCGACTACCGGTGCATGGAGCAGCAGCGATCAGACTCTTCATTATCTGGGAGTTCCGCTGAATCTGACGTTTAATTTTCTGAATTCCAAATACGTAGATGTATATGCCTCAGCCGGCGGAATGATGGAGTTCGGGGTGAAAGGCAGCATAAAGACGACCGACCACATCAATGGTTCCACGACGGCTTCGCACCAGAATTCGATTACTCCGAAAGGCCTGCTCTGGTCTGTCAATGCTACCGCTGGTGTCCAGGTCAATGTCCTGCCGTCTCTCGGTATATATGTCGAGCCGGGCATGAGCCATCATTTCAAGAACGACAGGCAGCCACGGTCTTCCTATACAGACAAGCCGACCAATTTCGCACTTGGTTTCGGTCTCAGATATACATTCAGGAAATAGTCCGGGCATCTGCCTCACAAGAGGGTCGGGCCAAGTCGCCAATCCCAAGTCGCCAATCATAAAAAACGCTCTT
>FR890599.1:29691-36251 GCA_000435075.1 Bacteroides sp. CAG:770
AAAAACGCTCTTCCGTGTGTCATGGTCTGGAAGAGCGTTTCGGTTCAGGTTTTCTATATTAATGTTAAGACTGATTAGAACGCGATTGATACTCCGACACCTGCAACAATACTTGTACGGTAGAAGTCATCTTGTCCGGGAATCTGAAGATTCTTTATGTCAAGTTTCTCTGCAAGACCTGGAACTACAGGGGCAAGCTGTCCGAGTACAGGAGTAAGTTTAGCTGCGATGAGAGCGCCGTTTCCACCATAATCTGCCTGTTCCTTAGTGAAGTGCATGAAGAATGTCTTATAGACGCCAAGGTCGATATTGACTTTCTTGCTGACATGGAACTGTGCTCCCAGGCCGCCTGAAATAGAACTTGTAGAGTAGCTCATATCTGAGATGTAACGTGCATCATTTCCGAAACCGAAGGTGCTGCTGTTGGCTCCGATACTGAGGGTAACAAGTGGGCAGACGTCATATTCAAGACCTCCGAGAATTTCGAAAGAATTGTGTTTCAGATAGTTCTGCTTGTCATTGAGACCGGTCTCATTGTTATACTGCTTTGACTGCTTGTCGAAGTAGTAGTTTACACCGAGAACTACGCGGAAGTTAGGCTTCACGGAATACTGAGCTCCGACATTGATATTGCCAGGGATATCGGCAGCGATGGTCTTTTTGTCATCGAACTGTGAGATACCGGTAGTGTTCGCCTTTGTGTCATTGTTCAGACGGACCCTGGTATTGAACTCGTAACGTGCTGAGAAATTGAACTTTCCGGTCTTGTAGTCAACTGAGATAATCGGCGTGTATGCGATGTCTTTCTGATGTGCGTCGAGGTTTTTGTCGCTTACGAGGTCACCTGCCATTGCTGTTGCCTGGTCAGCTGAGATCATCCCTCCGGAGAGCTGTGAAATGGCAGCGCCAAGGACATTGGCAGCAGGAAGCATCTGTCCGCCGTACTGGAGCTGGATATTCTTGAGGCTTCCCACGTAATAGTTGGAAATGTAATTCAGACGGACACCGGCAGAAACACTCCAGTTCTTGCTGATCTTGTAACCAAGGTTAAGCTGCCCCGCGAAATTGTACTGCTCACCGGTAAGATTAATATCTGCATCATAACCGGTTATCATATTGGTTCCCACGAGATTGTTGATCAATGCAGGAATCATCGCAACAGGTGCTTCGAATGAGCCGAGTCCCTGGTCGTACTTTGCCTTTCCTCCTCCGGAAACGACTCCGAAATGGAATGAACCGAACCAGTTATTGTGCTTGTACACGAGATCGAGGTGTGGAAGAACCGGTACAAATGACTTTCCGGTGTATTTCTTATATCCTTTGCCGTCATTGTCAATGCCATATTTCAATGGCTCATAAGTCGAGGTGGTATATCTTCTCTGAACTGCTGACTGGACGTCGATTGCCAGATGCCAGCCATTTTCCATGAACGCAACACCCGCAGGGTTGAAATAAGCGCCCTGAACACCGATTACGGCATTCTGTGCAGGATTTCTCAAGAATGCAACATTCTGATTGGTATTGGTGACGAAGCCTCCTGCGAAAGCGGAGACAGATGCAGCCAAAAGTGCTGCTGTAACAATTAGTCTTTTATACATTTTGTCGCTTTTATTGGTAAAAACTTCGACAAAATTAGGCCTAATCGACCAAAATATAAATTTTTTCGACCATTTGACATAAAGATAACGTTTTGGCAGACAGGAAATTTATCCTATCTGCCAAAACCCACAAAAAAACGCTTATGAAAAATATATAATGTCCAAGTCCGCAAAAGCGGAACTCTGATTATTTTGATTTGATTTTTCCGTCCGCGGCCTGGTATGAAACCGAACCGCTTCCCGTAACAGTAATGTCAGGCTCCGCTCCGCATTTCATCTTGGCGGCATCTATGTCGCCGGAGCCGACTACCATGTAAGTCGCCTTGCCGGTCTTGCCGACCAGAGATATGTCGCCGCTTCCGGTAATGTATGCTTCGACGCTGTTTACATTGACATTATCGAAATCCATGTCACCGCTGCCTCTGACAGAGGCGGTCAGCACATCGGCATTGACCTTATCAAATTCGACATCGCCGCTGCCTCTTACGAGGGCATCCACCCTTCCGGTCTTGATTTCTTCGCAATCGAGTGAGCCAGAGCCGCTTATGTCAATGCTGAATTCCGAAGTGAGGATTTTTCCGAATTCGGCTGTACCGCTTCCGGTGATGGCAATGGTGACGAGATCATCCGGCATTGACAATTCCTTGCAAGTGAAGTCTCCACTTCCTTTCAGGTCCAGACTTCCCAAGACCGAGCCGTGCACGGTGACTTTTGCGTCCATGTTCCAGATTCTGCTGTATGATGCCGAATCTTTAACGCCGATGGTCAGTTCGCCATCGTTTTCTGTGACATCAATGTAAGGAAGAATATTGTCAGAAGCATTGACAGTCACGAAGTTCTTCCCATCCTGGAGGTACTCCACATCAATACCGTTACTTGCAGTAAGGCGATGACAGTTTCCAGTCTTGATTTCTTTGGAAGCCATGACTCCGCTGGCCTTTATGGTATAGTCATTGAAAAGTCTGACCATTTCGAGAGCCTTGTTCTTGTCAATGCGGACGATGCATGATTGTGTGCCGGTCACCAGCAGCGCGAGAGCCGCTATAAAACTGATATATTTCATAAAATCAATTATTTGGAATTATCGGGCTATTTCAATGTCATTGAAAATCTCGGGCCCGATACCGAGAAGTTCCATCTGGTGGCGGATTTTCGGGAAAATGTCATCCATAAACTCTTTACGCCTGATGCTCAATACTTTATCCCTGGCATCAGCGGAAATGAAATAACCCAATCCCCTCCTGTTGTATATTATTCCGTCGTTCGTGAGTTTTTCATACGATCTCATTATCGTATTGGGATTCACTCCCAGCTGGGCTCCATAGTCCCTGACTGACGGTATTCTTCCGTCCGGCTGGAGTGTTCCTTCCAGAATCTGGTCACATATTGCATCCAGAATCTGGAGGTAAATCGGCCTATTGCTATCAAACTCCATGATTATTAATGCTTTATGGTTTTCAATCTAAAATATACCGCTGTCGCGAATGCTGCAAAGACAAGGATATCCCAAAGTGTAGCAATGATATTGAATGCAGGTATCGCCCAACTCAGGAAGTCCGGATTCGTGAGATATTGTTCAGCAAAGCGTTCTGTCCAAAGTCCGAAACTGTCAATGTCAATCAATCCGAGGCTGATGACGATGCCGAAAAGAATGCTGAAGAACATCTGAAGGCCGACAATGATGAGGAGAGGGTACAAGATCTTGTGTTTCTTGAAGAGGAGGGCTCCCAACAGGAAGAACAGGGCTGAGCCTGCAGAGTGAATCCACATTGAGAAAAGGCTAACGCTAACAGGGGCGTCGCTTGAGAACGGGAATGTAAGTATGGTGTTTACGCCGTCTCTTACACACTTGAACAGGCTGCCGCCGCAGCTGCCGTCGATGGCACAGATGATACCGTCCAATGAGAGATAGATGAGTCCGAATGTCAGTGGCACCACGAAGATGGTGTTCAGTAGCATTGACAAGAATTTTTCCGGTACCGATGCAGGTATCATCAGGAAGGACGAGCCGGCCTTTTTATCGGTAATGTATCCGTAAACGCTTGCAGGATAGATGAGTACCATCACAACAGTGGTAATGACGGATGCCACGATTCTGGTTGTCTCGCCCGGGGTATCCCACTGTCCGCTGAACAGGAGCGAATAAATGGCGATGAATGTATATAGAATCACCGGTACGGCTGACATCAGAAGCAGGGTCGGGCCGAATGACGCCACCCAGCGCTTCAAATCGTATCTGAAATATTTTCCGAAACGGTTGAATGAAAATGTATTGTTCATGATATTATGATTTAATATGTCTTACTTGTTAGACGCTACCGGGAACAGGCCTTTGATGAGTTCCTTGTTCTTATGGACGGCATTGAAGAGAGCCTCGATGTTTACCTTGCTCTCAAGGCCTTCCGCATTCGGATAGACCTGGATGAATCCGCCCGGAAGTTGCTCGCTGTAAAGTGATTCCGGATGAATCTGGGTGCCGTAGTCGAAGTAAAGTTTCCGGGAAATTTCTTCAATGCTGGCGTTCATGAGCACGTCCTGTCTGTCCAGAATAATGATAGGGTCAATGATGTTCTCGAGGTCCCTGACCTGATGGGTGGAGATTATTATAGTCGAGTCTTCTGATGTGTATTTCATCAATGCGCTTCTGAACTGTGCCTTGGACGGGATGTCAAGTCCGTTGGTCGGCTCGTCGAGATAGAGATACTTGCATCCGAGTGACAATGCCAATGATATATAGGTCTTTTTCAACTGACCAGTGGACATGGCGTTGAGTTTTTTCTGAGGGTCGTTCTCGAAGAGTTCCATAATCTCCAGAAAGCGCTCCTGGCTGTAGTCCGGCCAGAATTCTCCTGTCATCTTCGCATAATCGGCTGCCTTTATCGGCAGGGTAAGCATCTCGTCGGCGAGGTAGAACTGCTTGGACAACAACTCAGGTTTTCTGCTGTATGGGTCAATGCCATCGACTGTTATGCTTCCTTCTGTCGTTTTTTTAAGTCCGCAAAGCAAGGTCAACAAGGTTGTCTTTCCTACTCCGTTTTCTCCGAGGAGTCCATATATTTTTCCGGCCTCCAGGTTCATCGTGATGTTTTTCAGTACTGGAACTTTTCCGTAGCTGAAACCTAGATTCTCAATTCTTATCATAGTGTATGAGTTTATTAATACACTGCAAAGTTACAACAGTTTTTTGATTATGCAACAGGTAAGACCAAATTTTTCGTTAATTTCACTTATTCTCCGTAAATTTGCGCATCAACTAATAACACAAATGCGCATTAAATATCTGATTTTGTCCATAATGCTTTCATTGTCAGCAACATGGAATGTAACAGCACAGGATGAAACCCTTCTGAACTTTGGCGTACTGACCAGGTTTGACTACCAGAGAGAGTACATTGATGGTTCTCCTCTTCGTGAGAACAGCGGTTTTAAAGGCAAGAATTTGAGTATATATTTCAATGGTGACCTGACTCCACGTCTGTCCTACTTCTACAGGCAGCGTCTGAATAGGGCGCACAAGGATGAGTCTTTTTTCGATGCTACTGATTTTCTTTATCTGACCTACAAGCCGACTGATCATTGGTATCTTTCCGCCGGTAAACAGACTGTTTCTATCGGAGGTTATGAGTATGACCTGGCCCCGATAGATTCTTATTTCGTTTCCGAGTTCAGCAATAACATTGACTGTTACCAGCTCGGGGCGAGTGTTTCTTTTCTTTTCAATGAGAGGAATGATGAACTGGTGTTCCAGTTCTGCCAGAGTCCCTTCAGGAATATTGCCGAAAAGGAGGACACGTATTCCTATAATCTGCTATGGAGGGGGGCTTACAAATGGTTCAAGCCTCTGTGGTCAGTGAATTTTGTCGAATATAATCAAGGAAAGTTCATGAATTACATTGCTTTAGGCAATTCGTTTACATTCGGCTATGCTTCGTTTTTCGTAGATCTGATGAACAGGTCAATGCTAAAGGACCCTTCATTTTTCCTCGATTTCACAGTGGTCGGGAAATTCATGTATGACATCTGCGACCATGTCAGCGTATTCGCAAAGGCCAGTCATGACCACAACAAGATTAATTCGAGTGGTGATCCGTCTGTTATGCCAGGCACTTCCGTGACTCGTGCCGGAGGCGGTTTCGAGTTCTTTCCGCTGAAGCAGAACAAGGATTTACGTATCCATGCGGTTTTCTGCAAGACGTTCGGTTCCAACGGCAATCCAGATGGCGCTCTTGTCGATAAGCAGACTTACGCGAATATCGGTTTGTCCTGGAGAATGAATCTCCTGTCGTTGAAGAAGAAGCAGAAGGTATGAGTGATTGCGGCAAAACGGTGTAAAAAAGGGGCAATTTTTACACAGAATGTATCAAAATGACAAAATGGTGTAAAATCAGGCAGATATTTACACCATTTAGTCAGTATGGGCTGGTTCGTATCCGGAGCCTGCGGACAGGAATGCACCATTGGGGCAATAATGCATGGACAGGCGCAGATGAATTTCCGGAAACCAATCAAGGAGAGCCATGATTTTCGACCCTCTTGACAGGCGTGATTAGGAACACATTCGCGGTAAGATACTGAAGATAAGGGCGTTGCGAGATTAAAGCCACGACATGAATCTGCCAAGCCCCCCTTTCGAAACGACCTCTTGACAAGAGACTTGTTACCTAATCAATTAAGATATAAACAATTACGGATACATTTACCTGTCAAGAGGGTCGAAAATCACACTGGAAAGCAATAGTACGGAACCGCTGGCTGCGCATCAATACGTAACTCTGGAGACACCCACGAAAATGACACAGCGAGAAAATACGACAAAACGAGGATACACTCAAACATAGTTCTGTCATAAGGACAGTCCACAACGAAACCCGCATGGCCATATAGCAAGGACAGGTGCAAAATTTCGACCCTCTTGGCAGGCCCGATTAGGAACACATTCGTGGTAAGATACTGAAGATGAGG
>FR890600.1 GCA_000435075.1 Bacteroides sp. CAG:770
GCTTCGTGAGAATGGGGCCCGCCGCGGTAGCGGTGGGAAGGATAGCCTCAACGGGGCGTACCGGCAATCCTAAAAAGACATGATTTTTTCGTAACTTCGTATTGAAAATAATTGACACATGACAATCAGAAAAGCACAACCCGGAGACATGCCGAGAATCATGGAAATCTTCGAAGACGCAAAGAAATACATGAGAGAGCACGGCAACCGCAACCAATGGAACGGAGCGTATCCGGAGGAAAGCCTGATCCTGGAAGAAATCGGGAGGGAGCATTGTTATGTCATCGAGGATTCTGACAGAATCACAGATGCCGGGACAAAGGTAATCGCCACATTCTGTTTCATTCCTGGCATTGACCCGACATATGACATCATCTACGACGGACATTGGCTGAATGACGAGCCGTACGGGACAATCCACAGACTGGCTTCGGACGGGAGCAGACACGGCATCGGCAGGGCCTGCATTGACTTTTGCGGCAGGCTCACCCGCAATCTCAGGGCAGACACCCACAAGGACAATCTGACGATGCAGAATCTTCTTGAGGGCTGCGGGTTCAGGAGATGCGGAATCATCCATCTTCAAAATGGGGACGAGCGTATCGCATACCACAAGTTATGTCAATGTGACAGCGGCGGAAATGGCATGCAGGCATGACAATATGGCTCAGAGACTCGTATGGAGCAATTTTTGATAATCAGAAACCTTAAATATTGAAAGATAAAACAACAATAATATGAGCAACAAAGAGATGCCAATCCTGCTTCTGACAGGATATCTGGGAAGCGGCAAGACCACATTGGTAAACCGTATTCTTAAAAACAAGAAAGGTATTCGTTTCGCCGTGATTGTCAATGATATAGGCGAAGTCAACATAGATGCGGACCTGATTCAGCAGGGCGGAGTCGTCGGAAAGAATGACGATAGTCTGGTAGCCCTCCAGAACGGCTGCATTTGCTGCACTTTGAAAACTGACCTTATGCAACAGATAGTCGAGATCATGAAGATGGACAAATTCGACTATATCGTCATTGAGGCAAGCGGTATCTGCGAGCCGGAGCCTATCGCTCAGACAATCTGTTCAATGAAGACCATCGGCGGTGTATATACCGAGTTCGGAACACCTAAACTAGACTGTCTGGTCACAGTTGTAGATGCATTGAGGCTGGCTGACGAGTTCGGATGCGGTGAGAGCCTTGAGCGCAAGGACCTCGGGGAAGAGAATATCGAAAACCTTATCATCCAGCAGATTGAGTTCTGCAACATAATCCTCCTGAACAAGGTGTCCGAGGTCAAGCCGGAAGCCCTCGAGAAAATCAAGAAGATTATCCGTGAGATTCAGACCAAGGCCCAGATCATAGAGTGTGACTACGCCGAGGTAGATATCGAGAAACTCCTTGATACTGATATGTTTGACTTCAGGCAGACTGAAGCTGGGGCAGGCTGGATAAGAGGACTGGAAAGCGATGTCCACGAGGATGGGCACGAACACCATCACGATGAAGAGGAGCATGAACACCATCACCAAGAAGAGGATGAAGAGCACGGACATCATCATGACCATGAGGACGAAGACCACGACCATGGTCACCATCACCATCATCATGACCACGACCACGACCACGAAGGAGGAGAGGTGGAGGAATATGGCATCGGAACCTTCGTTTATTACAGGAGACCGGCTTTCGATCTCAACAAATTCGACTGGTTCGTAAGCAAGATTCTCCCGAAGAGCGGCGTAATCAGAGCCAAAGGACTGTGCTATTTCTCGGACAATACCGACATGTCATGCCTCTTCGAGCAGGCCGGAAAGCAGATAATGCTTCGCGAGGCAGGTCAATGGTACGCCACAGCTCCAGAAGAGGAACTGATAAAGATGATGCGCCAGGACCCGACCATCATGAAAGACTGGGACGCCCATTACGGAGACCGCATGCAGAAACTTGTCTTCATCGGCCAGCACATGGACAAAGAACAGATTTGCAAGGCTCTGGATACCTGCCTTGCTGAAAACTAGCCTTTCCTGAACTTGCGCATATCACTGCGGTATCGCAAGAAGAAGAACAGGCCTGCCAGACTGAGGCCCACAGGGAATCCTATCCATACGCCGACTGCTCCCAGGCCAAACTTGAAGCCAAGGACATATGCCACCGGAATAGCTATGATATAATAACTTACGAATGCGGCATACATGATGGGCTTTACGTCCTGAAGACCTCGAAGAACATTGGCAAAACAGAGTTGAATGCCGTCTCCCAACTGATATGCGAAAAGCACGAAGAACAGGGAGATGGCAATTTTTGCCACTTCCGGAGAATCAGTGAACAATCCGACAGCCTGATTACGGAACAGATACAGCGTCAGGGACAGGAAGACTGATGTGCACAGAATCATCAGGTATCCCCTCTTCACATAGGCATTGACACCGTCGAAATTCCGCTTGCCGTAGCAGTTGCTCACGAGTATGGAGATGGCGAATGACAGGCCCTGCATCAGAAGGAAGAAAAGCTGTGAAATCGTTATAGCAACCTGATGCGCGGCCAATGCAGTAACACCTATCCAGCCGACCATTATGGCGCTGAACGAGAACGTGGAGGATTCCAGACCCATCTGGATTGCCACAGGGTATCCCATGCCGAAAATGTGGCGCATCTTGACACGCGAGAACAGCGCCTCCTTGACAGCAGTCGCGTAGATTGCAAACTCTTTCGACTTGAAAATGTAAAGGGCGAATGCCAGGAGCATCAGGATTCTGGAGAGCAATGTACTGAGACCTGCTCCGACGAGACCCATTTCCGGGCAACCCAGTTTTCCGTAAATCAAAACCCAGTTGCCGAATATATTGAGGATGTTTCCGGCCATGAGGAACATCATTGACACTTCCGGCTTGCAGATTCCGTCAGTAAACTGCTTGAGTACATTGAACCCGGAAGCGAAAATCGTGGATATTCCGACAATGACAAAGTACGGACGGATAAGCGGAAACAGTTCCGGCGCCTGACCAGTCCTATCAATGAAAACATAGATAATCGAGAGCAGAACCAGACCGATGATACCGATAATGCCATTGACCATCATTCCGTTCCTGAGGCTCACTCCTACACCCTTCACGTTTCCGGTTCCGTGGAAAGCCCCGATTATAGGTGTCATTCCTGATGCGAAGCCTAACTCGGTCAATATAAAGAAGTTCATCACATTGTTAACGAATGAAGATGCTGCCAGTTCATTTACACTGTGCCATCCTATCATTATATTGTCAGCAAATGCCAGGATAATCACACAAGCCTGACCGAGCATAATCGGGATACCGATACGGAGAATTTCCTTAATCTTATTCATATCTCATGAAAACAACTTCCGATATGTGCCCCTGCGGCGAAACATATCGTCTCTATAACCAGCCTCTCGGCTCAAAAAAAATGCAGTCTCTCCCGCGATTTCGGAAAAGACTGCAAATTTAATCTAAATTCGAGACAATGCCAAACTACTTCATGAGTCTGGAAACCTTGTCCGCAGAGAATAAGAACCAGTCGCTGCAAGGCACGTAGCTATATGGTATGAACTCCATAACTCTCAGGCAGACCTTGTCTTCAGACTTGGAATTGTACATGTCAATCATGAGACCGTCATTTGCACTGTTCAGATTTTCCCACGAAATATCAGAAGGATTGCCTTTCAAAGCTGCCATAATCTCAGCCTTGCGGCTTGCCGGGAAATACTTGATTATGCGGCTGAAGCGCTCACCGGTAACGGCATCCTTATAATCAGTCTTCATAAAAAGAAGCAGGAGTGCTCCCGGAACAGCCAGACAGCATCCGAAGATATTGACTGATACGGATGTAGGAAGGATTACAAGTACAACGCCGATAATGAGAAGTGCAAGTGATAATGTGATGTCGCGCACCGAACGCACGCGGATAAATTCTTTTTCCATAATAATAAATCTCCTTTATGGGGATTGTCAATGCTGATGTGACATATCCCCGATTGATAAAAATTCCCCGCAGACAACGCGTCTGCAAAAATGTGAAGGTCAATGATAGAGCCGGACGCGATACCGCATCCGAAATATCATCCTAAATTCTTATCTTTCTGAGACTTATAAGATGCTTTGAAAAAGAAGCCATGCCGGACGGAAGAAGTCCGGTATATAAACAATACTGTACGGAACGTACTACACTTTCGATTTTCCCGTTCTTGGAGAACGATGATTTCAAATGTGCGCCTGAGACAAGCGATTCCGAAGTCCTTTCGGATTCACTGCCGTGCACACGGACAGGGACAACCTGATTTGCGCCTGACGCAATTTCAAGAGTATTCCAGTCATTATAGCAGAACTCATCGCTCAAGTCGGCATTGTCAATGCTATAAGAATGGCCTGTATGGTTCAGCAGTATATCAAAACCATTGCCGACAGACTTTCCTGATACACGAATTCCGTCATTCCCCATAAAAGGGAATGACAACAGCAATATTACCAGTATCTTGAAAAGTCTGGACATATGATTTATTCTGCCTTTGGTCCAGTTCCTGAAACCTTCTCGAATTCTCCTTCCGCAAGTGTAGAGCACTGACCGTCGAAATGCGCACCATACTCTACAACGAGGTGCTGGATATGCAAGTCAGCCTTTACCCGGCTGGTGTCTTTCAATGTCAGAGTGTCCCTGACATAGATGCTGCCATCCATCTTACCCCAGAAATCGAGGTTTTCGCAAAATATTTCGCCTTTGATTTCAGCTTTCTCGCCTACGACAACGCGTCCGCTTGAAAAAATACGACCTTCGAAGATTCCGTCAATACGCAAATCTACAGGTGAATTGATCTCACCCTTGAGAACAGTGCCTGTGGAAATACGGCTGACCTCATTGACATTGACAACGGGTGCTTGTGTTTTACTCATAACTTGCTTACTTAATTATACAAGCCCCTTTCCGTGGCAGTTCTTATACTTGAGTCCCGAACCGCATGGGCAAGGATCATTACGTCCGATCTTCTTATCTACATGAATCGGCATCCTGGTCTTGGGAGCACCGTTTGTAGCAAGGTCACCATGCTGGGTCTGCATCCTTGACATGTCCTGTCTGCGCTGAGGAGCGGCCTCTCTAGGAGCCTGTTCTGCCTGGTCAGGCTGCTTCAGGAAGATGGTAGCGCGGAGAAGGAACGAAAGCACGTCCTTATCCAGGGCCTCCAGCATTGAAGCGAAGAGGTTGTAACTCTCAAGTTTATAGATTACAAGCGGATCCTTCTGCTCGTATGCAGCATTCTGTACAGACTGGCGAAGATCGTCGAGGTCACGGAGCTGCTGTTTCCAATGTTCATCGATCTGATAGAGTATAATGACTTTGCTGAGTGACTTGGCAAGTTCACGTCCCTGTGTCTCATACGCTTTCTTGAGATTGAAGGTAAGCTGGAGAACCTTGCGGCCGTCAGTGATAGGGACTGCTATGTTCTGCCATTTCTCACCCTGAGTCTCCTGGATTTCCTTGATGAAAGGATAAACCTTCTCAATCATGGCAGCCATTCTTCTGTTATAGACTGCATTCATCTGGGCAGTGAGCGCTTTCTTGATTTCTTCCTTCTTGGAACTTGTCCAGAATGCCTCATCGAAGCCCGGATCTATTGAGAGCTGGCCCATCAGCGAATCTGAGAAGTCCGCATAGTTCATGCCTTCAGCCTTTTCAACAATGACATCGGCAGCATCGATCATCATGTTCATCACATCGATTTCGATACGTTCGCCGGACATCGCATTACGACGTCTTGAATAGATGGCCTCACGCTGATAGTTCATGACATCGTCATATTCGAGAAGTCTCTTACGGATACCGAAGTTGTTCTCCTCCACTTTCTTCTGGGCAGTCTCGATACTCCTTGAAAGGTATTTGCTCTCGAGAGCATCCTCCTCAGTCATTCCCATCTTGTCCACCATTGCGGCAATCTTGTCAGAGCCGAACAGACGCATGAGCTTGTCCTCGAATGACACATAGAATGTAGAAGAACCAGGGTCTCCCTGACGTCCCGCACGACCTCTCAACTGACGGTCGACACGACGGCTGTCATGCCTCTCGGTACCGATAATCGCAAGACCTCCGGCTGCCTTGACCTCAGGAGAAAGCTTGATATCGGTTCCTCGGCCGGCCATATTGGTGGCAACTGTCACAGTACTTGACTGTCCTGCTTGTGCGACAATCTCCGCCTCTCTTGCGAACTGCTTGGCATTCAACACATTGTGAGGAATTCCACGCATCTTGAGCATTCGGCTCAGGAGCTCTGAAGTATCGACGTCCGTAGTACCCACGAGCACTGGACGACCAGCCTTGCGAAGTTCCTCGACGCGGTTTATCACGGCCGCATATTTGGCCTTCTTGGTCTTGTATATCTTGTCTTCCTCGTCAATCCTGAGAATAGGCTTGTTCGTAGGGATAACGACAACATCAAGTTTATAGATGGACCAGAACTCACCAGCCTCAGTCTCTGCAGTACCTGTCATACCGGCAAGCTTGTGATACATTCTGAAGTAGTTCTGGAGAGTAATTGTAGCGAATGTCTGGGTAGCAGCCTCCACAGCGACATTCTCCTTGGCCTCGACTGCCTGATGCAATCCGTCACTCCATCTTCTGCCCTCCATGATACGGCCGGTCTGCTCATCGACAATCTTCACCTTGCCGTCCTCGGAGATGATATAATCCACGTTCTTTTCGAACATCGCATATGCCTTCAAGAGCTGGATCATTGTGTGTACACGCTCGTTCTTGAGAGCGTAATCCTCCATGAGAGCATCCTTCTTCTCATGCTTTTCAGCCTCGGAAAGACTGCTCTTTTCAATGTCAGCCAGCATTGAGCCCATATCCGGAAGGACAAAGAAGTTCGGGTCTGACACCTCAGCTGCAAGGACATCGTGCCCCTTGTCGGTCAATTCGATGGAATGCTGCTGCTCATTGATCACGAAGTACAGAGGATCTGTAACTTCAGGCATCTGGCGCTCATTGTCCTGGATATAGAAGTTTTCGGCTTTCTGCATCAGCTGCTTCATGCCCGGCTCACTCAGGAACTTGATGAGAGGCTGATATTTAGGAAGTCCCTTATGGCAACGGAAGAGAAGTTTTGCTCCTTCATCCTCCTTCCCGTCGGCAATCGCCTTCTTGGCCTCATTCAAAGTCTTGGTAACAAAAGACTTCTGGCTGGCATACAGTTTCTCGACGTAAGGTCTGAAAATCTTGTACTGCTCGTCATCCTGAGTCTTCGCTACAGGACCTGATATGATAAGAGGAGTTCTCGCGTCATCGATAAGGACAGAGTCCACCTCATCGACAATCGCAAAATGATGCTTGCGCTGGACAAGGTCACTCATTCTCGTAGCCATATTGTCACGAAGATAGTCGAAACCGAATTCATTGTTGGTTCCGAATGTCACGTCACACTCATATGCCTTTCTTCTGGCATCGCTGTTAGGCTCGTGCTTGTCAATGCAATCTACTGAAAGTCCATGGAACATGTAGAGCGGTCCCATCCATTCCGAGTCTCGTTTGGAGAGGTAGTCATTCACCGTCACCATGTGAACACCCTTTCCGGCAAGCGCATTGAGGAATACAGGCAAAGTCGCAACGAGAGT
The DNA here is from genome assembly GCA_000435075.1 of Bacteroides sp. CAG:770. GTDB lineage: Bacteria > Bacteroidota > Bacteroidia > Bacteroidales > UBA932 > Cryptobacteroides. The sequence continues at coordinate 7,614 of FR890600.1, forward strand.
CTTACCCTCACCGGTAGCCATCTCGGAAATCTTTCCCTGATGAAGAACGATACCACCGATAATCTGGACATCGTAGTGGACCATGTCCCAGGTAACCTCGTTTCCGCCGGCCATCCAATGGTTCTGCCAGAGAGCCTTGTCTCCTTCAATCTTCACGAAATCACGTGTCGTGCTGAGATTGCGGTCGAAGTCATTTGCAGTCACCTCGACAACAGGATTCTGTGCGAATCTGCGCGCTGTAGACTTCATGATGGCAAAAGCCTTAGGAAGAATCTCATCGAGAACTCTCTCGATTTCCTTATCCTCTTCCTTCACAAGTTTATCTGACTCAGTAGCAAGAGTTTCCTTCTCTTCTACAGGAATATCCTTCTCAAGCTCGTCCTTAATTTCGGCGATTCTCTTCTCGAAAGGAGCCTCGCATTCGCGAAGCTTCTTCTTCAAATCCTCAGTAAGAGCCCTAAGTTCGTCATTTGAAAGTTTGTCAATGGTCGCGTACTCCGCCAGCACCTTGTCCAGAATAGGCCTTACCTGTTTCATGTCACGGTCCGACTTTGTTCCGAACATTTTCTTTATGATATCTGCTAATGCCATTTTATAATCTGTTTTTAACTTAATTTCGCAAATATAATGAATCTATGGAAAAATTGCAATTACGCCAGTTTTCCAGCTTTAACAATTCTGTAAATTTCCATAAGCCTATCCGCGATGGCGCCAGGGTTGTTGCGCATCAAAGACTTTTTTACGGAAGCCGCACTGATTTTCCGGGAAAGTTCCTCAGAATCAAGAAGAGACACTATCGCTGCAGCAAAACTGCCGGCATCGCCTCTTTCAGCAAGAATACCGGTTTTGCTATTGTCAATGATAGTAGGGATGCCACCGACATCCGCCGCAACAGAAGGCACGCCTATCATCTGAGCCTCGCAGAGACTGTTGGGACTGTTTTCAATGTAAGAAGGATGGACATAGACAGAGGCATTGACAAGAGCCTCGGCGAGCCCGTCCGCATCAATGACGCCCGCGGGTGTAACATTGACGTCAGCAGCCTTGATTCCGGTGAATTTTTCGAAGAATCCTGCATCGGTATTGCCATATACCACCCAGCGGAATTTCCTTCCATATTTGCGGACCAGCACATCAGCCGTCCTGAGGACAAGATCCATCCCTTTGAACGGAGCCTCGGATATAGTCGTGACAATCAATGGATTATCAAGATCAAGTCCCTTCCACTTTCCGGCATTGGCATAAAACTGGGGGCGCATCACCTCTTCGAGCTGGAAGTAGGCGGCATCCGGATTGGATTTCATGACGCATCCCCTGTCCCAGTCCGTGCGGCCGATATAATTCTTCACGGTAGCAAAAATCATTTTCTCCTGTCTGCTGCGCCTCCTGAAGGATTCGGCATAATAAAACTTGCCGAATTTGCCGGCCAGCCCTTTGCCTGACATGCAATACCGCAACATTGACATTCCCGGAGGAAGGAATGATTTCCAGCACTCCCCCAGGATACCCTGAAGATGAAGAACCACAGGGACATCAGTATAGGCCGCTATCTTTCCGTAGATATGTTCCGAACCGAAGACTTCAATGACATCCGGTGAAAAATCATCGATGACCTTCGTGAATGCATCCATTATGTATGCGTTTTCCAGCGCACTTCCTCCGAGAAGTTTCCTGACACGCCCCGAGCGGCTCTTTTCGTAGGGATTAAAAACGGGATAATATTCCACCCCGCCGATGACGGAAACCTCACCTTGTGACTTGGAGACGAACGCAATTCCAAGGGAAGTCCGCATTGACATGAGATCCTTCAGAGAAGAGACCCAGCCTCCGCCATTATACTTCAGTTTTCCGTTGGCTTCGGCAGGAGGTGTATTTGTAAACCAGAGGACTCTCATCTTCCCGCATATTTCTCGCGTTTTCCGCTTCTGATTTCGGCCTTGGCCTCCTTGATGGTCATGCGCCTGGACAAATCCACGAAAAAGTGTGAATGACTGGAGATTCTTTCAAATTTGGGAGGCAGCTGCATATAGTCGCCATATATCTGACGCAGAATCGCATCATCTCCGATTGGCAACCGGACCTCGAAGTCCTCGAAATCGGCCAAGGTATAACCTTCGAAGAGAGCCTTCGGATGACAGACCTTCTGGACTGAAGAGTAGGTCGCGAGAGTAATCCGCATGTCGCCGGCAGATTCCGCCATTGCAGCATCCATGGCATTGAACTCCTCACGCAGACTGTTCTTGCGAGGACGCATCCAAAGGAGGTCCTTCACTACCCCGGCCGCCTTCATAAAACGTCCTCCGACAATCATACGGAGCCAATCCGCGAGCCTGTATCTGCGGATTGAACGGCGATATCTCTTGAAAGTGGAATTGTACTTGTTCTTAAGCCGCCTGTTGGCGTCCAGATCCGGACCGACAGAATCCAGAGGAAAGACATCCACGAACATTCCGAAAACGACAGGATATTTCTCCTGTTCCCATATCGTAGTGTTCATATCCATGAATTTGGCAAAAGCTACGGGATAATCCGAATCGGAAGTTCTGGTGCTGACAATGTCATATTCACCTTCCAGTCCCGGCGCAATCTGTGCCACCTTGCCTGACATCTTCAGGAATTTCTCGTAATCCTTCCTCGGCATATAGACATCAATGTCATCGTCCCAAGGAATCATGCCTTTGTGCCGCTCCGCTCCTATTGCCGCTCCGAAAGCGAGATACCATGTAAGTCCGGCAGAATCGCAGAACTTCATGAAATCCTTCATAGTGCGGAGCAAGACCGCTCTATATTTGTCGTCCATATTTGCTATAAAAATCTATTTCTCTGAAAAATGTTTAAAGTTATGAAAGAGTTGGCTATTTTCAAAAAATCTACACCCAGAATTTAGGCAGGTCCGGTGTCAATGTAAATTCAGGAACATCATTCCCTATCTTGCCGAATATCCTGGAGGCGAAATACATGTCATGAAGTGAAATTCCTATATTATATGAAAGTATGCGCTCCGAGTCGGATTCTCTTCCGGGATTTTTCCCCAGAAGGACATTGGAAAATTCATCGAAAGACCTGAACTTGTCGAAATACTTGAATCCGCGGACATGGGAGGTATCATCTGCGAACACCTTGTCGAAGAACAAGTCGCAGTTCTGGAAACCTCTGGTATGGACAGGAACAACCAGCACTCCTTCATCATAGCACGAATCGGGAGCGATCAGCCCGTCAGCCGCAGTGATGCAGGAAAGGATCACCTCGGCGCCGCTGACAAGAGACTCCGTATCATTGACAACGGAAAAAGATATATTGTCGTATTCCTTGAACCGGCCGATGAAGTCAGCCTCCTGCCCCTTATGAGCAAGAAGTCTCACATGGATTTCCCGCTCCGGTTCCATGGCCTGCATACAGAGCAGAGTAGCCCTGCACGTGTTTCCGAGTCCCATAAAAGCATACTCTTTGGCATTCCTCTTTCTCAAGTGTCTGATTGCCAATGCCGCCACAGCTCCGGTTCTCATTGCCGTCACCCAGGTTCCATCCATAAGGGCAAGTTCCTCTCCGGTCACGGAATCGAAGAGCATTATGCAACTTTCCAGCGACGGCACCCTGTGAGGATAACGGTTAACCACCTTCACGCCATAGACCTTCTCGTCAGGAATATAAGACGGCATTGTATTCACAAAGACATTGTCCGGAAGGTGGATGCTGATTTTTGCCGGAAGTTCACATTCATATTTATGGCGGATGATATGGTCAGCCCATGAAACACACTCCGCAGGAGTTATGCCCAATCTGCTTATATGTTCAAAATCAACAAGTTTCATCATGTCAAAGATTTCAGGATTATAAAGAGCGCAGTATGCCTATGAGCTTCTGATTGTCCTCGTGGTTTCTCACTGCCAGCCGCACAAGCTGTTTTCCGGCCATGTTGCGTTTCCTGCCGCAGTCACTGACCAGAACATCATTCTCCACAAGGAGCTGCGTCAGTTCAGCCGATGTGAATCGGGAAATGACCTCGCAAAGAAAATAATTCGCCTGTGAAGGGATTACGCGCAGATAAGGGATGGTCTTGAGTTCCTTATAGAAAGACGCCCTCTCGGCAATGAACTTTTTGCAGGCTGCATGGTAATCGCTTTCATATTTTCCGAATATCTGCATGTAGAACTCCGCAAAAGAATTTATGTTCCAGATACTTACCTCTTTCTTTATCCTGGATATCAGACCCTTGTCCGAAGATGCCAGGACACCGAGCCTGAGTCCCGGAACGCCATAGGACTTGGAGATGCTCTTCATTATATAAAGCCCCTCATACGACTCCAGAACTTCATTGTGCAACAAGCTGCAATCAGCCTCGGAATCCACGAAATCCACAAAGCTCTCGTCCAGCAGCAACTTGATTTTCATTGACTTGCACCAATCTATCAGCCTCAGCACATCCTGTTTCGGCATATAGTGCCCCGAAGGGTTGTCAGGATTCACGAGCAGCAGCATTGACACGCCTTTGCCGGCGAAAAACGCCATCAGGTCATCGGCAGTATAACTGTAATCCTCTGTCTGACAAATATATGGAACAATGCTGGAGTCCTCAAGCCTGTTCGGATATTCATCGAATGTAGGGAAAATCACGCCGGTCTTTTCACCGGAATGCTCCTCCATCATTATCTTGATAAGTTCAGCGGCACCATTGCCTACGACTATATAATCCTGGTTAACGCCGAAATACTTGCCGGCAAGAAGAGAATTCACATACATGCCTGACGGATAATTCTCCAGCAGCACGTCGAAGTTGGACTTCAATTCATCGTGCATTCTTTTGGTCGGGAAATATGGATTCACCAGATAGCAATAGTCAAGCAGATGCGGGAAACGCCAATAACCGCCATAGCGCCTGTGATATGCCTGATACTTCACGGAACCGTCCGAGAAAAGGGCTGAAGCTATGTCAAGGTCCTGGACATCATCTATTTCATACCATTTGGAATCCCCCACGGGGAGCGCCTTCATATTGGAGTTGTTCAGGAGAATCAGCACGCGGAGCACCTGCTCGTAATACTCGTTGTTGCCCATGACTTTGCTGTATGACTCCAGGAAAGGCACATACTTGTCACGGCAGAACTCCTTGCTCATCTTGTAGATGTTCACGGTCTTGTAATAGACATCGACATCCTCATATCTGAATGCCTGCTTCGGAATGAAATTCACGATATTGCGGTCCTCGTCTATGCGGACCATCGTGCCGTCCATCCAGTTCTCATATTTGTCCACAAGTGCAAGGTCAGGCTCAGGGCTGGAAACGAGCATATCCAGAATCTTCTTGTCGAAAATCAGGTCCGACTCCATGAGGATAGTGTCATCCTTGCAGAGTTCGTCCTTCGCCAATGCCAGCGAATATATATTGTTTGTCTTGTCGTATATGGGATTGTCAATATATTCAATCTTCAGGACATCGTCATACCGGTGCCCGATATAATCCTTCAGGTTCTGGCCCTGATATCCTGTCACGATGATAAGTTTTTCAAGTCCGTAACCGGATAGAATCGAGATATATCTGTCGATAAGCCTGACGCCGTTGACCTCAAGCATGCATTTGGTATTGTTCTTTGTCAGCTCACCTAGACGTTTGCCCATCCCGGCTGCCAGTATTATAGCCTGCATGAAAAAATGTTTTTGCCGAACAACAAATTTAGTCATTATTCCGCAAATGTCAGATATATTCGGACGGAAAACGGACAGCATTGAAGTTCAAGGTGAAAAAAGGGTACAACTATCCGTTAATTTTATTATATTTGAAAACGGACTTGGAAGCCGTCGTGCATCATTGAAACCAAATCATGGCGAAACCCCGCACCGGAGGCTTCATAACAGACAGAAGACATGGAGAAAGAGACAAATAAAAATCTTGCGTTGTCGGACAAGCAGGTCACAAACGCGGAAAACGGAATAACGGTTCCTGCTGTTACCAAAGATATGGTCGATGACCGTTTCCCCCACTACAGCGACGAAGGAAAGTCAATGATAATGAAAGCCTGGCAGATAGCATCCGATGCTCTGTCGGGCGATTTCAGGGATAACGGACACCCTTTCGTGGAGCATCCCCTGAACGTGGCTCTCATCGTTTCTGATGAAATAGGATTGCCGGCAGAATGCGTCTGCGCTGTCTTTCTCCACGAAACACTGCGCAAGCATCCTGACTATGACATAAAATCGGCAGGCTTCTCATCCGAGATATACAAGATGGTGGACGGGCTCGACAAGATTGCCACCATCAAGCCGAAAGATACAAAACTCGAGGCGGAGAACTACAAGAAACTCATAGTACAGTATTCTACAGACCCACGGGTCACAGTCCTGAAGATTGCTGACCGTCTGGAAGTGATGAGAAATCTGGAAATGTTCCCGAAACTCTCCAGAGAGCGCAAGATTCTGGAGACATTGATGCTGTATATACCTCTGGCACACCAGCTGGGACTTTACAATATCAAGAGCGAACTGGAGGACATTTACTTCCGATTTGCCGACCCGGTGGAGTACAGGCTCATTACCAATAAGTTGAAGGCCACCGAGAAGGACAGAATCAAACTTACAGAGGAGTTCATCCGGCCGCTGGCCAAGGAACTGTCCGATACCGGAATCAAGTACAAACTCAAAATCCGCACAAAGACTGCATATTCCATCTACAAGAAGATGCAGAAACAGAAAGTGCCTTTCGAGGGCGTATATGATGTTTTCGCAATCCGTTTCATCATTGACTGCGACACTGACCACAAGAACGAGGTGGATCTCTGCTGGCAGGTTTATTCACTCGTGACCAAAGAGTATGAAGCGGATCCGAAGAGGCTCAGAGACTGGCTTTCCAATCCGAAGCCTAACGGATACGAGTCCCTGCACATTACGGTAAAGAACAAGGAAAACGCCTATATCGAGGTGCAGATAAGGACAAAGAGGATGGATGACATCGCAGAAAACGGTCATGCCGCGCACTGGTCATACAAAGGCATCAAGCATGAAGTCACCATGGACAAATGGCTGACTTCGGTGCGCTATAACCTCGAACATCCGCAGAACACCTCGCCGGAAGACCTGCCGCAGCCTCCATCGAAGGAAATTTTCGTATTCACGCCTTCAGGAGAACTGAGGATTCTGCCTACGGGTTCATCAATGCTGGATTTCGCGTTCAATATCCACTCCAACCTGGGACTCAAGTGCATAGGAGGAAAGGTCAATGGCAAGGCTGTTTCCATCAAGGAGAAGCTGAAGACCGGAGACATCGTGGAAATCATGAGCGGAAAGAACCAGAAGCCGTCACCGGACTGGGTGAATTATGTGGTTTCCGCCAAAGCCAAGAACAAGATCCGACAGGCATTGAGCGAATCGGAGTTCAAGATTGCGGCCGAGGGCAAGGAACTTCTGTCCAGAAGGCTCAAGAACTGGAAACTGGAATTCCCTGACGACCAGATGGCCGAGTTCATGAAGAAGCATAAGTATCCGACTGTCAATTCATTGTTTGCGGCAATCGGAGACGGCACCATTGACATTGACTCCATCAAGACCTTCATCCTGGAGCATGATGAGATGCAGGCGAAGGCAATCGAAGCGGCCAAGACTGCTGACATTGCCGCGGCTGAGGCATCGAGGTCAAGATGGATTTCAGGCCATTCGTCGGACGATATCCTGGTACTGAACGCCAAGGACTTGAAAGGTCTGGACTACAAGATGTCCAAGTGCTGCAATCCGGTATTCGGTGACGATGTATTCGGATTCGTCACCAGGACGGACGGCATCAAGATACACCGTATGTCTTGTCCTAATGCTGCAAGGCTGATAGAAATGTATCCTTACCGAATCCAGAAGGTCCGCTGGGCTGACACCCCGACAAGCGGGACATTCCATGCCACGCTTAGGGTCATCGCCGCCATAGAGCCGTTCATCATCAATCAGATAATGGATACCATCAACACCTATAGAGCAACATTGCGCCAGTTCAATGTCAATGAAAACCAGCGCAACGGAACTTATGATATTTCAATGAAAGTCTCAGTCCCTTCAAACATGGAACTTGACAAGATAATCTTCCAGATAAAGACTCTGAAGAATGTTCTGAAAGTAGTGCGCCAATAGTGCACTACTTTTTTTCCGCATTCGCCTTGAGTTTGGCAGTCAGCGCACGCTGGAAAGCCCTGGCATTCCTCAAATGTTCAGAGTAAGTGGCTGCAAACAAATGGGTTCCGTTGAAGTCCGGACTGGCACAGAAGAACAAGTCATTGCCTCCCTGAGGATTGAGGACAGCGTTCATGGCATCCTTTCCCGGAACACAGATCGGAGCCGGCGGCAATCCATAATTCATATAGGTATTATATGGAGACTCCACCTTGAGATGATTCTTCAGGATTCTGTTCAGTGTATAGTCATAGCAGAAAGCGATTGTCGGATCCGCCTGGAGTTTCATTCCACGATGAAGCCTGTTGAGATACACTCCGGCAATCATAGGGTACTCCGGCACATGGTTCGACTCACCGCGTACAATGCTTGCAAGCACGGACACTTCCATCTCGGTAAGTCCCTGGACCTTGGCCTTTTCCTTGTTCGCGTCAGTCCAGAATGCATCGTAGGCCGCTTTCTGCTTGTCAAGCACAACCTCCATGGAATCAGTCCAATAAACCTGATATGTATCCGGCATGAAAAGGGCAAAGACATTGTCCGGCGCAAAGCCATATCTTGAAAGCAAGGCGGAGTCTCGCAATGCATTCAGCACGGTGAGCGTATCCATCATCATCTGATTGCTGATTTTCTTTGCGATGACACGCTTCAGACGCATTGACCCTGAAAGGACAAGGTTCACAGGAGTCTGCCATCCGCCTTTAAGCATACGCGCCACATACATGCTGGAATTTGAAGAACTGACAGTATAATGTCCAGGCCGGCAGCCCACAGGATGCCCCGGGTCGAGCAGTCCGTTCTTTCTGAACACCCGTTCCAGACTGCGGAATTTCTTGACTTCGCATTTCTCACGGAGTTCTTCGAGGACGTCGAAAGAGTTCATGTTCGGATAAACATATATCTCCGCATTCTTTCCGAAATTGGGGAGTTTCCTGTCATAGTACTCTCGGCACGCAAAGGTGGAAGCCACTGCCACACAGATAATTACGACCGTCGAAGCGATTCCGGCTATCAGTTTCTTTTTTTTGTTCATTTTCTCAGTTTGATTTCATCTCCAGGCACAGTGACATAGTCAGCTGCGCATGAGTTTAATTTGCAAAGGTCAGCCAGTCTGATTCCGAACCTCTGTGAAAGGTCATGGAGAGACTCTCCCCCATTGTCTGAAATATATTTGTCAAGGCCCTTAGGTGCCTGTCCTTTTTTCTGCTGGATATAGACTATAGTTCCTGGCGCAAGAGCCTCATTCCTTGTAGCATCGTTGAATTTCAATATCTCACGAGGGAAAAGATTGAACTTGTCAGCTATCGAGCCGTAGCTTTCGCCCTCTTCCGAATATACGAACGGGACTCCGTTCATGGAATATACCTGCCGTGTCAATGCAAATGAAAACACCTCAGACTTGCCCTTGCTCTTGTATTTCTTCGGTTCTTCCAATGCATGTGGTGATGCCGGAATCGAAGATTCACCGACTTTGTCATTGACATTGACCTTCTTTGTGGACTTTTCGGCACGTCTTTCCTCCCGTTTCTGCTTCTTTGTCAGCGCCGCAGGCATGTATATTTCGCTGGACTTGTCAGCATTAACCTTGGTCTCATTCACATTGGCATTGACAGAAGCCTTGCCGCTGTGGAAATCGGCAGGTTTCATCTTGTCGTAATCATACAAATGGTAGTCCTCAATGACTTTTATCAGTTTGGACGGGTAGGACGGATCGGTGGCATAGCCTGCCTTCTTCAAACCATGGGCCCACGCCTTGTAGTCTGTTATATCATTGTCGAACAGCGACTTATACCTGTCTCTATAACGAAGAAAATCGGAGTGGTCACGAAAACTCTCGTCCGCCGAGCCATAGACACGGAAACATTCTCCGCGCCTGTCATCGTCATGATACATCTTCTTGCCGGACCAGTCATGACACTTGATTCCGAAATGGTTGTTGCCCTCCGTGGCCAATGATGATTTTCCGGCACCGGATTCCAGAAGTCCCTGAGCCAAGGTTATACTTGCAGGAACGCCTGACCTGTACATCTCACGGACAGCAACTTCCGCATATTTACGTATGTATGCGGCCTGGGGAGTATTGTCCGGAACACCGGCGGCAACCAGCAATATGACCGCTGCCATCAATAACAAGACTTTGTTTCTTATTTTCATCTTCAATGCCATGATTAGGACAACCATGTAAAGTTAGCAAAAAATGGAGAATATCAATGTCAGGATATCCCGAAAGCGTCCAGTGTCAGCTATACTTCGAAGACGTCTCCGTCATTGGCTTCAAAAGAATTAGGGAAAACCTCCCTGCACTCCTTCTGATACAATGCCGCATCTCTGCATCTGGACGAATAGTGGGCGATCACAAGTTTCCTTGCCCCGGAATCCAATGCGCACCTGGCAGCCTGGACAGTGGTGGAATGATACCTGAGTTTTGCCTGGTCAGCATACTTCTGAAGATAAGTGGCTTCATGATAAAGCAGGTCCACGCCCTTCACCCACTCGTGCAGTTCCGGAAACGGAGCCGTATCGCTGCAATATGCATAACTTCTCGGCTGATAAGGAAGATAGGTTGCCTCCTCGTTGCTTATCAGAAGAGGCTCATCTGTTCCGGACCTTTTCACGAAACCATTAAGGAAGGTCACGCCCTCGTCAATGCCGGCCGGACGCAGCACATCTTCACCTCTTTTCAATGTTCCTATCTCGGTCTTGGTAAACCCGTACTTTTCCAATGCCTCTTTACGGATATTGAGCTGAGGAGTTTTCTCCCTGAACATATAACCGTAAGTCTCGATCTTATGGTTCAGCGGAAATGCCAGAACTTCAAGGGATTTGGTGGAATAAATCACCTGCGGTTCCTTGACGGAAACGGGATGGAAGTCAATGTCAATGCCGATGCCCTTGCCATAATAGGAGAGGAAGAATTTCAGAAGAGGACCAAGATTCGACGGACCGTAAATGACGACAGGTGCGGTTCTCGAAGACAGTCCCAATGTAGAAAGAAGCGGGAAGAGACCGAATACATGGTCGCCGTGAATATGTGAGATGAAGATGGTGTCAAGTTTGGAAAGAGACACCCTGCTCTTTATCATCTGCCTCTGGACGGCTTCACCGCAGTCTATCAAAAACAAGCGCCCATGTACTTCAAGTACGTGAGCGCTCTGAAATCTATCGTTAACGGGCATTGCCGAAGCAGTGCCCATTATCTTCAAAGTAAAATTATTCACCCTTAGCGAATTTGTCCTTGAGTGCTGCAAGCGCGTCAATGTCACCGAGAGTTGTCTTCTCAACTGAAGAATTGACATGCTTGATAGCGTTCTTGGTGTTGTTTGCCTCAGCTGCAGCCTTCTCAGCCTTAACCTCTGCATAAGTCTTGAGGTGTGAAAGGAAGAGTTTTCTGGTGCTTCTTCTGAGCTCTGTAACAACGAATGGAAGCTTCTCGCCTTCTACAGCCTGCTTGCCATCCTCCTTAACGAGATCCTTCTTGAATGCAAATCCCTCGGTACCATCCTCAAGAGTTACGTTAGCGCCCTTGTCAGTAGCTGAACCTACAGTAGCCTCAACTGTTGTTCCTACAGGATACTTGCTCTCGAGCTCGTTCCATGGGTTAGGGAGGAGCTGCTTGTGACCAAGGCTGAGCTTGTGGTTAGCCTCATCGAAGTCAAGTATAACGACGTCGATAGTGTCACCTACCTGAACCATCTCTGACGGATGTTTGATCTTGTCCCAAGAGAGGTCGCTGATGTGTACGAGACCCTCGATACCATCCTCGAGCTCAGCAAATACACCGAAGTTGGTGATGTTGCGTACAACGGCCTTGTGCTGTGAACCTACAGGATATTTCTCACGGATATTCTCCCAAGGATTAACTGTAAGCTGCTTGAGACCGAGTGACATCTTTCTGTTCTCTCTGTCGAGTGAAAGGATCTGAGCCTCTACCTCGTCGCCTACCTTCAGGAAATCCTGAGCGATACGGAGTCTTGGAGACCATGACATTTCTGAAACGTGGATAAGTCCCTCAACACCTGGCTTAATCTCAACGAATGCGCCGTAGTCAGCAATGAGAACAACTTTACCCTTAACCTTGTCACCAACCTTGATGTTCGGATCGAGGCTGTCCCAAGGATGTGGAGTAAGCTGCTTGAGACCGAGAGCGATTCTCTTCTGCTGCTCATTGAAATCGAGAACAACAACCTTAATCTTCTCATCGAGCTTAACAACCTCTTCAGGATTGTTTACGCGGCCCCAAGAGAGGTCTGTGATGTGGATAAGACCGTCAACACCACCGAGGTCAACGAATACACCATAGTTAGTGATGTTCTTGACTGTTCCCTCGAGAACCTGGCCTTTCTCAAGTTTGCCGATGATCTCGCTCTTCTGCTTCTCGAGTTCAGCCTCGAGGAGAGCCTTGTGAGATACGACAACGTTGCGGAATTCCTGATTAATCTTGACAATCTTGAAGTCCATTGTCTGGTCAACGTATGCATCGTAATCCTTGATAGGACGGATGTCGATCTGAGAACCAGGAAGGAATGCCTCGATGCCGAATACATCTACGATCATACCGCCCTTTGTGCGGGTCTTGACATAACCCTTAACGATCTCACCCTTGTCGAATGCCTCATTAACCATATCCCAAGAGCGCAGCTGACGTGCCTTCTTGTGTGAAAGAACAAGCTGTCCTTTCTTGTCCTCAGGTGACTCTACGTAAACCTCTACCTTGTCGCCTACCTTAAGATCAGGGTTGTAACGGAACTCTGGAGCCATAATGACACCTTCGCTCTTGTAACCGATGTTAACGAGAACCTCTCTCTTGCTGATAGCAGTTACTGTTCCCTCAACAACCTCATTTTCATTGACCTTAGACAATGTCTTGTCATAAGCGGCCTCGATAGAAGCCTTGTCCTCATCGCCATAGGCAGCTTCCTTCTCGAAAGCATCCCAGTCGAAGTTTTCAGGAGCCACTGAAGCGTTCAGCGGAGCCTTCTTGGTTTCTTCTTTTACAGGAGCCTCAACCTCTGGAGTCTCAACTGTAACTTTGTTTTCTTCCATAAAATTAACGAATAAAAAACTAGTGGTTTAACATTATTTATTGTGCCCGTGCAGACATGCAAAAACGCACCGTCCACAAAAAGCGGTGCAAATTTAGACAAATTATTCTGATTTACAAAGATTTCTGAAGTTTTCGCACAAAAGCCTACAGCATCTTCCTGCGCTTGAACAAGTATAGGATAATGCCCAATGACAAGAGCATGAATCCTACGATGAGAGCCCAGGACCACGGCTTGTCCGAGAACGGAAGTTCCACGTTCATTCCGTAGAAACTCGCGACAAGTGTCGGAGGCATCAAAAGCAGGGATATCAGAGTGAATATCTTCATGATGCGGTTCTGGTCAAGGTTGATAAGACCGACTACAGTATCCTGGAGGTATTCAAGTCTCTCGAAACTGAAGTTCGAATGATTGATAAGTGACGAGATATCCTGCAAGAGCACATTGAAACGAGGCTCCAGCTCGACAGGATATTTGTCACTTTTCATCATATTGGAAATGAGACGCTGCTTATCGACGATGTTCTCCCTGACAGTCATGGTATTATCCTGCAGCTGGTTGATATCCAGAAGGAAATCCTCATTGATATCTTCCTGCTGGTTAATTCGCCTGCTGTACTGGGCAATCTCCTTGGACATAAGCTCTATCATATCGGCATCAAGATCGACTCGCTGGTCCATGATGCTGACAAATACCCAATATCCGTTAGGGAAAAGTCTCGGGACCGCCTGCATCTTCCTCTGAAGTTCCGTGAAACTTCGGAGCGGCACATCCCTCAATGTAGTAAGGACATTCTCGACCAAAGTGAATGACACGGCCTCCATCGCATACTCCTCCGGCCCAGGGATAAGGAAGTTGGTGTTGGCAAAAATCGCAGTATCCGTTTCCGAGAAACGTGATGAACTCTCAATCTCCTCTGCCTGGGCACGGCTCTGGATTTCCGTATCCAGAAAAGCCTCGGTCGCACGCTTTTCATCACCTGTAGGCGAAAAAAGATCTATCCATATCACATCTTCATGTTTCAATACGGTCAGATCCGACATTGACTGCGAATAAACGATTTTTCCGCTGGACCTGTAGAAAATTGATACCATACCTCTGATGTTTTTTTCCGGAATTCCGGGAGGTTAAACTTCTTCTCCTGCCTACTGCATAGAACTGCAAGCCCGCAAAATTATCACTTTTTCCCGAAATGAAGAAGAAAAAGGCAGTATATTTGTGAAAATTATCCATAGAACATGACAGATAGAACAAAAACCCAGGGGCTGCTGGCCCTGAGTCCGCTCATTGTATTTCTCGGAATATACCTCATCTCCTCCATAGTCGCAGGAGATTTTTATAAGATTCCTATAGCCTCCGCATTTCTCATAGCCTCCGCCTACGGCCTGCTCATCAGCAAAAAAGGTCCGCTCGAGGACAAGATAGCCGTCTTTTCACAGGGCGCGGGACAGAAAAACGTCCTTCTCATGCTCTGGATATTCATCCTCGCCGGCGCCTTCGCGGAAACCGCAAAAGAAATAGGCGCAATCGAGGCTACTGTCAATGTCACACTGGCGATTCTGCCACCGTCAATGATATACGTAGGATTGTTTCTGGCGTCCTGTTTCATCTCAATGGCGATAGGAACCAGTGTCGGCACCATAGTAGCCCTTGTCCCGGTAGCCGCGGGAATAGCAACGGAATCCGGCATTGACACGGGCTTCATCACAGCCATTGTCGCCGGCGGAGCATTTTTCGGCGACAATCTTTCCTTCATTTCGGATACGACAATTGCAGCCACAAAGACTCAGGGCTGCCTCATGTCAGACAAGTTCAAGGTCAACCTCAGAATCGTCGCCCCGGCAGCATTGACAGTCGCGGCAATATATATCATAATGGGGCAGGACGCGTCGTTTGCGCAGCCGGCAGGCGACATCAATTGGGTCAGGCTCATCCCCTATATTCTGGTAATCGGGCTCGCTCTTTCCGGCGTCAATGTCGTGGAAGTCCTCACCGTCGGCATCGTTGTCAATGCAATAATCGGTTTTTCTCAAGGCACTCTTGACTGGACCGGATGGCTGGGCGGAATCGGCAAAGGTATTGCCGGAATGGGAGACCTGATAATAGTGACAATGCTGTCCGGAGGCATGCTGGAACTGATCAGGTACAACGGAGGCATCGACTATCTAGTCTATCTGCTTACCAGACGGATAGGAGGCAAACGCGGTGCGGAACTCAGCATCGCTGCCCTTGTCAGTCTGGCAAATGTCTGCACAGCTAACAATACAATCGCGATTCTCACCACAGGAGGAATTGCCAAAGATATCACTTCGCGTTTCGGTCTGGACCCGCGCAAGACTGCCAGCATCCTGGACACATTCTCGTGCGTAATCCAGGGGCTGCTACCCTACGGTGCACAGATGCTGATGGCTTCAGGCCTCGCAGGAATATCTTCGCTCAGTATAATCAAATGGCTTTTCTATCCGTATGCCCTGGGCATTTTCGCCATAATGGCCATCATGCTGAGACTGCCGAGAAAATACAGCTGAAAAAAAAATCCGTTGCACTTCTGCAAATACTTGAAGTGCAACGGATTCTGTTTTACCAGTATATTA
>FR890601.1 GCA_000435075.1 Bacteroides sp. CAG:770
AAGGTCGAAATTTTGCGCCTATCCATGCGGATAAACCTAATATCGACACGCAGGGAAGGGCCGAACTTTATTTGAAGTAAGTCTATTTATACTTGAAAAGCGAGTTGGTTGTATGATTCTATACACGAATAGGTGGCAATATTGCCAGAATGTCCGTGCGATTATCTGGTTTGATGGAATTGTATTAACTTTACACGGGAAAAGTTCAATCAGCATTGGCTTTACCTGATGAATAGAAGAGTAAACAAGAAACGGCTTCCGTATATAGGTCGAGCAGATGTTATCCATGAGCTAAAGGCACACTTCGGTACAAGTTGTGTTTTGTAAGTTCGAAACGTGAGAAGTTTATCCTATCATTTGATATGAACAATATATCGAAAATACTTGCTGCCACATCGGCCGCAATCCTTTCGGCCGCATCGTGCGGCAACAGACCGACAGGCGAATTCCAGTTCGACCTGCTTACTACTAATGACGTGCATGGCGCGTGGTTCGACTCGACTTATGTGGATGGCCCCAGGCGTACGTCGCTGATGGCCGTGAATACTTATGTCAATGCTTATAGAGATTCTCTTGGCATTGACAATGTCATACTTGTCGATGCCGGCGACTGTCTGCAGGGCGACAATGCGCCTTACTATTATAATTATGTGGACACTGTTACACCGCACCTTTTTCCGCGCCTTGCGGCTTACATGAAATATGACGCTGTCTGTGTCGGAAATCATGACGTAGAGACAGGGCACAATGTCTATGACCGTGTTACAGCGGATTTGAAGGCCAATGGTATTCCATTTCTCGCAGGCAATGCAGTCAAGCCTGATGGAAAGCCTTATTTCGACAGTGTCCGTATCCTGAAACGGCATGGAGTGAAGATAGCCATACTGGGATTTACCAATCCGAACATGAAGGCCTGGCTGGATGAGAAACTCTGGACCGGAATGCAGTTTGAGTCTCTTATTCCATTGGTACAGAATGAGGTGGACCTGATTTCTGCCAAAGAGAAGCCTCAGGTTGTCATCGTGGCGATTCACTCAGGAACAGGGAAGGGCGACGGGACCATTTATGAAAGTCAGGGGCTTGACCTTCTGAAATCTCTCAGAGGAGTCGATTTCGTAGTTTGCTCACATGACCATTCTGCCGTTGTCGTAGAGCAGGACAGCATCTGTCTTATCAATTCCGGCAGCCGTGCGCAGAACATCGGGCATGGCCGCATACGTCTGGCATTGAAAGACGGTAAAGTTTTGGCAAAATCCGTGAACGCCGATCTCATAAAGGTCAATGCCGACAGGGTTGATCCAAAGATGGAGGCCGCCTTCCATTCAGATTACGAGGCTGTCAAGAGGTTTACACTCAGGGAAGTGGGCGACCTTGACATTGACCTTAGAACCCGCGATTCTTATGCCGGCATGTGTCCGTATATGAATCTCATCCATACACTGAGCCTTTCGGCGAAGTCGGCTCAGGTTTCTTTCGCAGCACCATTGACCTTCAATAAGGATATCAAATCAGGAAGGCTTATCTACAATGATTTGTTCAGTATCTATCCGTATGAGAACCAGTTGTTTGTGGTCAGGCTTACCGGTGATGAAATCCGCAAATGCCTGGAGTATTCCTATGACTCGTGGATTAATACTTATGTTCCGGGCGGCCGTGTTCTGAAGATTGCAGAGGGGGAGGACCAGCGTACCGGACAGAAGAACTGGCATTTCATAAACAGGCCATATAATTTCGACTCTGCTGGCGGACTTGTCTATACAGTAGATGTAACCAGGCCTTACGGAAGCCGTGTCAGCATAACCACCTTGGCTGACGGGACTCCGTTCTCATCGGATGCCTGGTACAATGTGGCCATGACATCTTATCGTGCTGCCGGAGGCGGTTATATCCTATCCAAGGGCGCCGGCATTGACACGGACAATATGGAAGACCGTATCGTGGCGCGTCATGATGACATACGCAACATCCTCTACGATTATATTCAGAAGTCCAATGGCATCCATACGGCTGAAATCAATGATATTCAGCGCATCGGACATTGGGAATTTGTTCCGGCTTCTGCCGCGCAGGCTATAGACAAGGACATGATTCTGCTGTTCGGCGAATAATCCATGAATGGTCTTGAATTAAATAAACGACCACTGAAACTTGTGAGATTTCACGTCAGTTTCCGTGGTCGTCTTTATGTGATATGATGATTTATTTCAATCCGGAGTTGAGGAACTCTACGAAACCGTCGATGTCGAGGTTGTATCCTCTGACCGGTGTCAACTGGTTGCCTTCTGTGTCCAGAATTACATAATTAGGCTGGGCACTAACCCCGAATCTCTCGCGGACATAGTAGGCATTGACCCTGCCCCTGTCCTTGAGAACTTTTCCTGTCTTTGTGGCAACCCATTCCGATTCAGGAAGTTTAGCCTTGTCGTCTGTATAGAAGACCACGATTACAAAATCATTTTTAAGCATCTGGAGAACTTTCGGGTCGCTCCATACTCTCTGCTCCATCTCGCGACAGTTCACGCAGGCGAGACCTGATATGTCGATGAACACAGGTTTTCCAGCCGCTTTGGCTGCTGCAAGTCCTTCATCTATTGAATAATAGCCTGTCAGGCCGAGAGGTAGCTGGTGGAGACCTTCTGAAGACTTGACATCTGCATTGACATTGACAGTGGCAGCCGTCATCTGGCCGTCGGCTTTGCTCCAGATTACGAAATCTTGCGTTTCGATAGGCGGGAGATAGCCTGAGATAGCCTTGAGCGGTGCTCCGAACATTCCAGGAATCAGATAGACAACGAAAGTGAAGTCCACGATTACGAGGAAGAGCCTGAATATTCCGATGTGTTTTACCTCGCTGTCAGCTTCGAAACGGATTTTTCCGAGGAGATAGAGTCCGAGGAGTGTGAATACTACAATCCAGATGGCAAGGTAGATTTCTCTGTCGAGGAGACCCCAGTGATAGGTCTGGTCAGCTACGCTGAGGAACTTGAATCCGAGAGCCACCTCTATGAATCCGAGGACAACCTTCACGGAACCGAGCCAGCTGCCGCTTCCGCTCTTGAGTTTCTTGAGCAGTGACGGGAACATCGCGAAGATTGTGAAAGGCAATGCGAATGCTACTGAGAATGCAAGCATTGTCACCATCGGAGTCCAGAACTCGCCCTGTGTGGATTTTATGAGTACGGAGCCGACAATCGGGCCGGTGCATGAGAATGATACCAGAACGAGTGTCAATGCCATGAAGAAGATTCCCGCAAGGCCGCCTTTGTCGGAGTTCTTGTCACTCTTGTTTACAAGTGAAGACGGGAGAGTGATTTCGAATGCCCCGAAGAAAGATGCCGCGAAGACCATGAACACGATAAAGAAGATGACGTTCGGGAGCCAATGCGTTGCAAGCCAATTGAATATGTCTGCCGTTACGGTCTCGCCACCGAATAGATAGGTCAGTCCTATGATGATGGAAATAGGCAGGGTGTAGAGCAGGACGATGAAAAGACCGTACATGAATGCCTTGAATCGGCCTGCTGCAGGCGACGACGAACCTTTCATGAAGAAAGAGATGGTCATCGGTACCATAGGGAAGACGCAAGGTGTCAGAAGCATAGCAAATCCCCAGAGGATGGCCTCGAGAATGAGTCCCCAGATGGAGTTTCCTGCCTTCTGCTCTTCTTCGGTTCCGGTTACTGCCGGTGCAACTGCAACTGTCTCTGGTTTTTTCAACTTGATTTCGAAGTCCCAGTCTTCCGGGGCGCCGCAGTTGTGGTCTTTGCAACTCGATGTTGTGATAGTACCCTTAAGTACTTCAGCGTCAGCGGAAAGCATAAGTTTCTGGCCGATCTTGATGCGGTCGAAGAAAACCTCGTCTCCGTTGTAGTCTGACTTCGGAAGAAGTTCATACAGTCCGCCTTCAAGGGTGCAGCCTGTGAGATCCGTGAACTCAATCGTGGTAGGGGAGGCCTTGTGGTCAATGCCATAGGTGTGCCACCCTGAAGCGATGGTTCCGTCGAAGATGATTTCGGTAAGATTACCGTCATTCTTTCCCTGGGATACCTTCCAGGTCACTGTAGGCTCGAAATTTTGAGCCAGAACAGGCACTGCACTCATGATGGATAGTGCAATGCCTGCAATGAATTTCAATGATTTCCTGATCATTTTTATTGAAGAGTTGTTATGTATGTTTTAAGCAAATTCCGCTATTTGGCGTAGGCGACAGATCTTGTCTCTCTGATAACGGTAATCTTCACCTGTCCAGGGTAGGTCATTTCGTTCTGAATCTTCAGCGCGATGTCTGCTGAAAGTTTTGCTGCCTGATCGTCGCTGACCTCTTCTGCGCCTACGATGACGCGGAGCTCACGACCTGCCTGGATGGCGTAACTCTTTGTTACACCAGGATATGCGGCTGCAAGGTCTTCCATACCCTTAAGTCTCTTGATATAGGACTCGATGACCTCACGACGTGCTCCAGGACGTGCTCCTGATATGGCGTCTCCGACCATTACGATAGGGGAGATAAGCGTAGTCATCTCGGTCTCCTCGTGGTGTGCGCCGATAGCGTTGCAGATTTCAGGTCTTTCCTTGTACTGCTCGGCGAGTTTCATACCGAGAAGTGCGTGTGGAAGCTCTGGATCGTCTTCAGAGACCTTACCTATATCATGGAGCAAGCCGGCTCTCTTGGCGACCTTAGGGTTGAGACCGAGTTCTGAAGCCATGATTGCGCAGATATTTGCAACCTCGCGTGAGTGCTGGAGAAGGTTCTGTCCGTAAGATGAACGGTATTTCATTCGGCCGATGAGTTTCACGAGCTCGATGTTCATGCCGTGGATTCCGAGGTCAATGCAAGTTCTCTTACCTGTCTCAAGTATTTCATCCTCAAGCTGTTTCTGAACCTTGGCAACGACTTCCTCGATTCTTGCAGGATGGATACGTCCGTCCACTACCAGCTGGTGGAGCGCAAGTCTTGCGACCTCTCTTCTGACAGGGTCGAATGCTGAGAGAAGGATTGCGTCCGGTGTATCATCGACTACGATTTCCACTCCTGTCGCAGCCTCCAGAGCCCTGATGTTACGTCCCTCACGTCCGATGATTCTCCCTTTGATTTCATCATTCTCGATCGGGAATGTGGTAACTGCATTTTCAATGGCAGTTTCAGTTGCAGTCCTCTGTATTGTGGTGATTACGATTCGTTTGGCCTCTTTTGCGGCATTCAGTCTGGCATCATCCATAGTGTCATTGATGTAAGCCTGAGCCTCGCTTCTCGCCTCGGCCTTCATGTTCTCCATGAGAAGGTTCTTTGCCTCGGTTGCGGTCATGCCGGCGATATTCTCTATCTGCTTGTTTGCCTCTACCCTGAGAGCCTCGTATTCCTCAGCTTTCCTGTCAAGGTTCTCTTTCTGAGCCTTCAGGGTCGCCTTTGTGTTGTCGAGGTCCTTCATCTTCCTCAGCAGATCGTTGTTCTGCTGATTCAGATTGTTCTCTTTTTGCTTGAGACGGTTCTCAGTGTCCTTGATCTGTGCGTTCTTCTCATTGACCATCTTTTCGTGCTCGCTCTTGAGCTGGAGGAACTTTTCCTTTGCCTGAAGGATCTTCTCCTTCTTTATGTTTTCGGCTTCCAGTTCGGCCTTCTCCAGGATGCTGTCCTTGCGTCCTTTCATAATCATTCTGTGAACCATTATGAAAACTGCAATTCCGAATGCAGCTGACAGTAAGGCTACTGCTATGAGTATCAAAATGTTGTTCATACGTGAATATATATTATAATTTTAAGTTTCAGTCCTGTTCATCGCGGACAACAGAAAACCGGACAAGTCACTTCTGCTGTCTGTAGAAGCATCTTGTCCGGTAAGTCATAAAAAAAAGCCGTCAGCATGTCCGTCAGAAAATCTTAAATGATAAGATTTGAGCTCCGTGCCGGTTCAGTAATCCTACGTCCTGCCGTAGCAGAATCCCCGTGAGGGTTATCTAGGCCCGCGCATCCCCGGCTCGAGAACACCCGGTTCCGTAGAACGTGTTGTTTTCAGCGAGTTATGGCTGGCGGCTGATTTTCAATGTTGTCAAGATAAGTATCTGTCTGTTTCTTAAGCATTTCCGTTTCCTTCTCCACTGCTTCCAGCCTCCTCGTAAGCGTAAGCCTTCCGATGCTCTCATTCAGCGCTACCAGAGAAATCAGCTCTGAGAGATCCTTTCCGGGGAACTTCTGCATATATGTGCCCAGCATCTGGTTTACAGAAACCGCAGCCTGCCTGTAGATTTCTTCCTTTTCAGGAGACTCGGCTGTCAGCTCATATATCTTCCCGTTTATCCGAATCGTAATCTTCTGCCCCATAACTATTTCTCCAATAAGGAGATACATCTGTCTATCTCCGTAATCATCTTATCTATCTTCTCCCGCGCATCATAGTTCGTTCCTGACGGTGCGGTGAAGGCTTCTGTAAGCTTAAGATTATCCACTTGTCTTTCCAGTTCCGCAATCTGCTTCTTGCATGAATCAATCGTCGCGTCCTTCTGTTCCAATTCGAGAACCAGCTTTTCATTCTGTTTCTTCTCGCTTTCGTACAGAGCAATCAACTTTTCGATATTATTTCTTATACCTTCCAGCATGTCGAACAGCGCATTTCAATCCATGTATCGCAAATTTACGTTTTTTGGGGCTCATTTCCAATATTCGCCCAAAAAAATAATGCGTCTGATGCCTACTTGCTCTTTACGCAGCGTACCTGGAAAGCCGCATCGCTCAATGTCAGTCCGGCAATCTTCGGAATTCCCGATGCCGATGACATCCACATCAGATACTGGCATTTTCCGTTTGAATCCTTGGAACCGGTCCATACGAAGACGTTTTTCGGAGACGACACTCCGGAACCGTCTTTCTTCAGTTGTCCGCCGGCCATCAGGCATACGGTCTGCTCTCCGTCGGTACATGTATAATATTCTCCGGTTTTGGTGTCAACACTTCCGCCTTTGGTCATCTCTGTCATTTCTTCGGCAGTCGGCAGCCTCCATGTGCCGGCAGGCAGAACGAGTGAGCATGGGTCGGTATCGTCTTTGGAAATGGCTGTGTATGAGAGCGTTTCCTCTTTCGGCCCATATGCCTTTCCCGGATATTTGCTCGTGCCCTTTATGTTCTGCCCGAGGTCAATGCCGTATTTGCTTCTCCATTTGAAGTACATTCCGTGCTCCTTAGGTCCTGCAAAAGTATAGGCTCCGTCTTTTATCGTAAGGTATCCCGTACTCCAGATTACAGACCAGCCGTCTGCCGCAGGCGCACCGGCCTGAACCAACTTCTTGCCAGTGTCAATGCCATTGATGAAGATGCTGAATGTCCTGTCCGTAGTCTTGGTATTCTCCGGAATAGGAATTTCGGCTACAGGATTGAACCTTGAGGCATCCTTGCTGTATGTGTTGCCGTCCGAACCGCGGGCCTCCACTGCGACTTTTCCGAGGTCTGTGTCTATATTGACAGTGAGCATGAATGCCTTGTAGTCGTTCTTCGCAGGCGTATGTGATACATAGAACGCATAGTCCTGAATGGCAGGCTGAACGAAGGTCTTTCCTGTGAACTTGTTGTTTATGAACAGTTTCCATGTCTTGTCCGCCTTCTCGGTGTTCGCACTGACATTGAAAGATGCCTTCGTCACTTTCGGGGTGCAGGTGCTTGTTTTTTCTTCCTGAGTGTCGGAGATGAGTGTCGCCTCGTAGAGGGCGAATTCGCCCGGGTCAGTCTCCACTTCCAGCTCGAATCCGGTATTGGCCTCCAGCTTTTCAGGTGTCAATTTGTGTGAGACATAGCCTGGCTGCCGTATGTTCTTCACGCATCTCACGGAACCGAGCGCGTTGTTGGTCAAGTCATAGAAAATCATTGAGTATGTGTCACTTATGACATAGACCATGTGCTTGTTGTCGTAGCTCCTTCCGTCTATCCAATATCCGCCGTAAGCATTGTCATACTGATGGTCCATCTTTCCGGTGTCTATGAACATTGCTCCTGTGTATGGCAGGAAATATCCCGGAGCCTCCTTGAAGGTTCTTCCCTTGATTCCGTCGAGAGAGTGTTCGCTGTCAGTATCTTCCTGATAATAAAGGTAATATGCTTCCATATAAGTCGGAAGCCTGAGTTCCGGACTCATCTTGGTGCACGGGTCGTCGCTGTCACTGTCGGATGGGATGTCTTTCATCTCTATCTTGACTGGCTCCGGAGTATAAGCGGTTCCGTCGTAGGCGCCGTCCACCGGTCTGATGCCGTAGCTTGAGCCTTTCTTGAAGAAAAGTCCAGGGTCTGACATCTTTTCCGCGATGATGAATTTGCCGTCTTTCAGGTCTTATGCTGCGTAGATAATTATGTTGTGTAGCAACATGAAATAGTTGAAAATCAATCTTATCTTGCTCAAATTGCCAACATAAATTTTGCCGCTGCAGGCAAAAGTTGTATTTTGAAGGAAGACACTATCATCTTCAAATACAATATATTATGTTGGAAAAAATCATCAAAAGAAAGTATTATCTGGAGCATCATCATCTGAATGCTCCATTACTGGCGGAACGCGAGGCTTACCTCACTACAATGTTTAGTCGCGGATTGAGTCATGGTGTGCTTCTATCAACGGCCGATTATCTTCTGAGGATAATAGAGTTCCTTAATCTCAGGGATGATGCTCCTTTCCGCAAAGTGAGTATCGGAGAGGTCGAATCTGCTGGGAATCGTTGGGCGAAAACCATCAAGAATCACCCGATGAAACGTCAGGTCGCCGAAACGGCCAAGGAGAAGTTCGTCCTGACCGCCATTAAATGGCTTGGGCCTCTTGGAAAAATCGAGCGATATTCACCTGAAGACAATATTCTGAGCGGATTGTTCTCTAGATGCTATCACAAGCGTCGCTACCTTACTTCGCCGCTTCTAGATGAAAGGATCTCATACCTCCTGCTTTGGAAGGAACGTGGAGCTGCGCAAAGAACTCTTCGTCAAATAGCCTGCTACCAGATGCATATAATAGACTACTTGCACTTTAAAGAACGTCGTATGGTCAAGGAATCCGAAGTAATCCGGGCGGCAGAGGAATGGGAAAGGGCTATCATTCCCGAAGTACGCAAGAAGTCAGGAAGAAAGGAGAACAAGAAGGCTTTCATCCGAGTAGCGTCGGGATGGCTCAGGTGGATGGGTCTATACATCCCCGAGCCAGACACGCCCGTTCAGTACGACTTCATCCAGCGATACCTCGACCATCTTGTCCTGGAGAAAGGGTACTCGGAACGGACGGCAGAAAGTCGAGACAGTATGTTAAAAATCTTATTCCGATATCTTGATGCGGAAGGTCTTCTTCTTGAGAATGTTACGGCAAGCACGATAGATGGGTTTCTAGAGAAGCGTGGCCTGGACGGTTGCTGTCGTCAGGCCATTGCCGGAAATGCTTCCGTTCTCCGCGACTTCTTCCGTTATGCCGAAGACCAAGGGTGGTGCGAACATAATCTCCGCTCGTTCATCCGTTCTCCCAGATGCTACAAGATGGAGTCTGTCCCGTCATTTATCCCTTGGAATCAAGTTCGCACGATGCTTAACAATCAAGACGCTGAAAGTCGCCGAGGCATACGGGACCATGCAATCTTGCAACTTCTTTCAGTCTATGGCCTACGAAGCAGCGAGGTAGCCAATCTGAAGCTGAATGACATTGACTGGAGGCGTGAGGTCATTCACTTGAGAAGAGCCAAAGGGTGCCGTCCACAGGAAATGCCACTGGTGAAAAACGTCGGGGAATCCATCATCCGGTATCTAAAAGAGGTCCGCCGTAATGAAGGCGGCTGCGAGTATGTTTTTATTCGTCTCAGAGCGCCTTACCAAAAGATGAGCACGTCGTCAATATACAAGATAGTCCGTGACGAGCTTGTCAAGTATGACCTCAATATCAAACATCGTGGACCACATACTTTGAGGCACAGTTGTGCAACCCATCTTGTCAACAGCGGCCATTCCATGAAAGAAGTGGCAGATCTTCTGGGACATCAGATGCTGGACACGACGAGAATATATGCGAAAGTCGATATGGTTGGGTTACGCAAAGTGGCGGACATGGAATGGGAGGGTTTGCTATGATCTTGAAGATACTTGTCGAGACCTATATTGCATATCGCAGGTCACTTGGTGAAAAGTTCGTCACTAACGCTCGGGAATTGCAGATGTTCGTCAACTATGCCGGACTGAAATGTGACGTGTGCACAATAGACCGCTCGTTGTGCGAATCCTTCCTCCTGCATCCGAAAGGTAAAGTTACCGCCAACTGGTTCTGCAAGCACACGGCTCTGAAAGGCTTCTTTCAGTGGGCGGTCGTCAGGGGACACATCGCAAAGAGCCCCTTGCCGGAAGAACTTCCGCGCCGTCCGGAACATATCCGCCCCTACGTCTACTCCGATGATGAGCTCCGCTCCCTCTTCCGCTGCGCCTTGACATATCAAAAGAACAAGAGCGCCATTTATCCTGAATGCGTACGAGAAATCCTAGTGTTGACTTACTTGTTGGGGCTCCGAATCCATGAGACCTTGGGACTGAAGATGGATGACATCGACTTGAACAACCAAATTGTAACCATCGATGACTCAAAGTTCTATAAGACCCGGTTGGAACCGTTCAATGGCATCGTAAAGAAAGAAATCATCACCTTCCTGTCATGGAGGAAACAAATGGGTATGCCGGATGACGCGGACAGCCCATTGTTCCTGAACAAAAAGGGGCTTCCAATGTTGTTGGACTCCATGCATGACATCTTCAGGCGCATATGTGCTAAAGCAGGTATCTTCAGGAGCGATGGTGCCGTATATCAACCGAGACTTCATGACTTGCGACATACCTTCGCGGTAAATAGGCTTATCGCATGGTACGATGCCGGAGAGGATGTCCAGCATCTGTTGCCAACATTGTCAACCTATATGGGGCATACCCATATTGCCCATACATCGGTCTATCTGACGATGACTGACCGACTTCTCGACTGCGCGAACAGCCGCTTTGAATCTTATGTGGAAGGAGGAACAGAATAATGGGAAGCGACAAAAAAA
>FR890602.1 GCA_000435075.1 Bacteroides sp. CAG:770
TATCATTGAACCGAACATGACAAACCCCGCATCACTGTCGTCACTACTTCAAGATTTATTTTAAGAATATTATTCCGCTGAGTTGTACATTCATATCATTTTTGCCTTCGCTGTCGATGGAAATATTGTTGGTGAAGAACACTCCGCCATCTCCGTAGAAGTATAGGGGCTTGCATCCGTTCTCTTTCTGCGCCGTGTCAATCTCGCTCACAGGAATCGTCAGCGTGACAGAATCTGATGAGACGGTTACGAAGGCCGTGTCGGCCAATGGTACAGAGCAATTGACGTTGATGTTTTCGAAGCGTGTGAATCCCTTAGGAATTATGGCTGCCCCTTTGGTGTTGATTTCAATCCAGTGGGAACCGCATTCGTCTACCTCTACGGTGTCCATCTGCATAAGTCCAAAGTTCCAGAATCCCACAGTTGTGTCAACAATCTCACGCACGACTCTTTCCGGGTACATGATGTAGATGTATTCCATCTTCTCGTCTGTCTCAATCATAGTTGCGATATCCACAGATTTCATTATCTCTGAATACCTTGCCGAGTCCAAAGGAAAATTGATGCCGGGACAGTTAGAGGATAGTGCTTTCTTTACTTCGCTGACTAGGACTCTTCGGGACATGGCTGAGAAATTCTGCGGGCCAACAGACGAAAGTGCTGCAAGCGCTAGAAAGGACAGCGGAATCCATCGGAATCTTTTGCATTTGCTGACCGTCAAACCTATGCAGACAGCATAGCCCCAAACGTTGAAGAGGGCTACGTATAGGCGTGGCGCGGTGATTCCGTAGTCCGTTATCCTTTTGGCGATTCCTATCGTCATCAATATAAGAAGCGGAAGGAAAATGGCAGGCAAGAGTTTGAGCGCCTTGCGGTCGAATCTCCACTTGTTGTCTTCTTTTCGAAATTGTACCGGATAGAGCAGAAACATCATCAGTATCAGGCATATCATTGATGCTATTACAAGTGTTGATACCCATCCGCAGGGAAGCTTCCATTCAAAAAGGATCTTTACGGCATATACATAGAGCGTTATTACATAAGTGCCGAAAAGAGGAAATATCAAATAGTTAATCAGTCCGAGTCCAGTTGTTCCGGGACGTTCAGTGTCATGTCTCTCTCTTTCTGGAATCAATTGCATAAACACCATCGGCGCGACGAATATCATGCATACCAGGAACACGTCAGCGAACACCTTCCATCCGATTTCAACTCCGAAGAGTACATTGAATGCAAGAACGAGCAACTCCAGTCCTCCAGCCAGGAGCACCCCGACAGCAAAAGCAGTCGCGAATGCTGATGTGCAGTCGATGATATAGTTCCATAGCCTCATGTCATTGTTGGATTCTTGAAAGACAGGAGCAATGAATATTCCTGAAACTATTATCCCCACGAGTGTGACAGCAGCATTGGTCCAACTCAAATCCAGCGGCCATGCCTGGCGGAACGCGAGGCAGACCCCTAGCCATAAGGCATTGACGGCTATAATCCAAAGCGGTTTTACGGTGTGTCTCTCGTCATTTCTCCAATCCGTGAGCACGAGCTTTACCACCAGATTCAGCAGACCGGCGGTTATCGTCCAGAACATCAGGAAAAAACAGTCTTTTCTATCTATTTTATCTCCAAAATGAATCAACACGACCGACATGATGGCTGCCGCTATCATAAAGCAAGCCGAAGTCGTAAATCTCTTGAAGGTTCCTGCCATTTTCTGGCATAAGTCCTTGATTGTGGTTTTGTCTATCATATTGCAAAATAATCCATTCTTAAATTTAACATTATTGATAACCGGGCACTCCGTCAAATGCAGGAACCCCGTCAAGGCATTAAGTGGGATTGGACCTATTTGAAATTATGGCATCGAAATTCCCGATTGCCCATGAAATCAGTGAATCAAGGTGGGGGAGGAGGCTACGACCGCGTTCTGTCAATAAAGGAATCCGAACATCCATAGTGGTACTTGATTGTCAAACACATACTCTATTGTCTCCTTGACCACATATGAGTCTTCTAAATTGGATATTTGTTTCTTTCCTTTGTTGCGCCCGCCCACTTCGAAAGTCTTTCCGTCAATCTCAAAATCTGAAACAAGAGATTCTACCGTATCGTACTTCTGCTTGGTCCAGCAATAAAAGATAGTCTCTCGGGCATTCCCCGTGTCCGGATTTTCGCCCGAAAGTACATAGGACATATTGGAATTCTGGAGATAAAGCTTGTCCATTTTGCGGAGAATTGCGCCCCCGTTGGCCTTCATACGCAGGACGGAAACAAGTTCGGCTTTTTCCAGATACTTGGGAAGTTCGTCGCGACTTAATTCCAAGTCTCTTGCCATATTCGAGAAATTAATCTTGGCAGGGACGCTCTTGGAAATGTAGTACATGAATTTCTTGAGCTTCTGGGTGGCGGCGATGGTCATCCTGGCGTATTTGGGAATATCGACTTCAACGGTAGTGTTGATGACTTGTCTCATACGAGTTTCGAATTCCGGTTCCTGAAAAAAAGGATAGCATCCCTTTTTCATATATTCTTCGAAGTATTTCAACGGTCGTTCAGATCCGTACGGAAAATCAACTTTCCCTTGCAATACATCTTCCAAACTGGCAGGTTTTAATGACCAGCCATTGCGCAAGTTCAAGTATTCGCGGAATGACCAGACAGGAAGATGGTACTCGATGACGCGACGACTAAGGTCTGCACCCCCTTCTTTAAGATCCAATATTGAACTGCCGGAATATACGACATGGAGCAGCGGCAGGCTATCGTAGATGTTCTTGACCTCCTGACTCCAGCCCGGATATTTATGAATTTCGTCTATATACAGATATTTCCCGCCACGGGCGAAGAAGCTCTTGGCAGTATCAAGAAGAGTGTGTGCACTGAAGTAGATATCATCTGCAATCACATAAAGGGACTCATTCTTGTTCCCGGTTCTCTTGATGTGTTGTAGGATGAGAGTGGATTTACCGACACCTTTCTGGCCAAGGATGCCCAAGATGCGGACATCCCAGTTTATGGTGTCGTGCTGCTCCCGGAAAAAGTTCATGGGTGTCAGTTCCAGAAGTTGATGGAATTGTCCGTAAAGTGTCTGCATAATATATTGCGGCAGTTATTCTGCATAAATATAAGAAACTTGCAGGAAAGTTTACGCAATATTTATGAAAAGTTGCGTGGTTTTATTTGCAGTGGACTTTCTGGGAAGGTCACGGATGAAGAAGATTTGGTGGAATAATTTCTGGTATCTGTGTTAGGATATAAATTTTGTGATTGATGGAACGAAATGGGATTTCTTTCTTTCATGTCTTGAATCAAGATAATCGAAAACTATTTCAATGCCTTGGTGCGTATCGTGATATTTTCATGCGTCAGATGACAATTAATATGTTCTGTACAGGCGCCGGGGTTGCGTCCGGGAGGACTTGCCGCCCTCGGCACGAGAGGGAAGGACCCACGTAGTGGGAGGGCCTGGTCCTCCCGGATGTAGCCCCGGCGCCAGCCAAGATCAAATAAAACCCTCGTGGAAAATGCCACATAATCAGGCATCATCCACGAGGGCTATCCATGTATAAGGCAGTCTGTTCCCAAATCATAACTTTTGACACGCAACAAGATGCTTCTTTGCATATAAGTGCTCATGGTTTCCCGATGTCGGGACGATGCCACAATTGTTTCTGAAATTGATTGAAATTCAGTATGTTATAATTTTAAGCGTGGATTAATGGCTAAAAAAAGTCCGATAATCCACGCTTAAAATAAATGATGTCTGATTATCAATGAGTTACGAATACGCCCGTGGCACCGTCCCGAGTGTGGGGTAAGCGTCTCCGCGGTTACGTATTGACGAGTTTTCAATGGTTCCCTAAGCGGAAAGAACATGCCGGACGGCGCCACATTGATACTTGTTAACTGGTTGATATTTAGCAATATATATGTTTTTAGTGTGGATTGTCATAGAATAAATAACATGGATTCCGAAAGTTAGACAAATAGCTTTCGGGGTTTATGTTGCAATACGTAACTCCGGAGACGCTTACAGTGTGGGATATGTGGAAACAGAACGCCCCAATGATTTTTAGGCGGTTTCTCAAAAATATCTATGCAAAATGGATTCAATTCATTACCTTTACGGCAGGCCTCGGCAGTTTGTAAGATGATGCTGATGTGAGGTTCTTTATCAACTTGTTTCTAATACTTACTGAATTACAACTTATGAAGTTATTTAGATTCTTCTCCATAGTGAGTATCGTGCTCTTTATAGCATGTTCTGAACAGACAAAAGTAGTTGATGAACCGGATTATTGGACATTTTCCGTAATGAACATATTAGAAGAGGACGTATCTGTCACGTGTTCAATCAACTCTCATGAGTATGTCATCAATGTGCCTAAGGGACAAAGTTATTCATATCAGCAGGACCTTGTAAGTGGCTTTGTTGCATCTGGTAAGATTCCCGTGTTTATGTCTGACCATGTTATATTCAGCACTTCTTCAGGAATCGTTCTAGAAAGTAATTCGAAAGATCACTTCCAAAAGATGTGGACTGAAATTGAACCACATCATTTATGTCTAAAAATAAGTAAAGAACTTTTGTTATAAGCAGTTATCGGTCATCTTAAGTTTCTCTCTGTACAGGCGCCGTGGTTGCGCCCGGGAGGACTTGCCGCCCTCGGCACGAGAGGGAAGGACCCACGTAGTGGGAGGGCCTGGTCCTCCCGGATGTAGCCCCGGCGCCAGCCAAGATCAAATAAAACCCTCGTGGAAAATGCCACATAATCAGGCATCATCCACGAGGGTTATTCATATATCTAGGCCACTAGCAATGGCCTGAGGATTTCCCGGAAGAAATTATTCGGCAGGTAACGCAATCATTTTCCAGTCGGTGGTCGTGCCGTCAGGCTCGCGGACCGTGAACGTGCGCTCGTAAAAACAGTCAAGCACTACCGGAAAACCGGAAATGGCGGTCACATTACCCTGAGAATCAGTAGTCGAAACAATCTCGGAACCCTTGATGCCCAACTTGGCCTCAGTGATTTCAAGAGAAGAACGGCTGTCAATGGCAGAATTCTTATTGAC
The DNA here is from genome assembly GCA_000435075.1 of Bacteroides sp. CAG:770. Taxonomy (GTDB): domain Bacteria; phylum Bacteroidota; class Bacteroidia; order Bacteroidales; family UBA932; genus Cryptobacteroides. Next base: position 5,071 of record FR890602.1, read on the forward strand.
ATTGACCTTAACCGAAATGCGCCTTGTATCGACATGGATACTCGCCTCGCCCTGCTGACCCTTGCAACGGAAATACCTCTCGATAGGCTGAGTCGCGGAAATCGTCCAAATATAGGACTTGAAAGTCGAAAGCGTCACCTGATACGGAGACGACAAATCGATTTTCTTGCCCCTGGCAAAATTGACATCAGAACACTTCGCCTTGTCAGTATATTTCAAGTTCTTGATAATCAAATCGTTCATCTTGACATCCTCGCCGAGGACGACAGAAACAGAATTGGTCTTGATATCAATCTTGGACGATACCTGTCCCTCGACCTCAAAAGCAGTTATATCCGCATGAATCTCAGGGAACTTGATATCATTTTCAATGCTGCAGGAGGCCAGAAGACCGGCTGCAGCTATGAAAAACAAATGTTTGAATGATTTTCGCATCATAAATTACAATTCATCAGGGTCATAGACGAATGAGAACTCGTCCAGATACAGGACGCTGCCCTTACCGCCGGTAAAGTAATCACCATACTTGCTGGCAGCCGCGACAATCACAATCATGCTAGGCTTGCGGGTTGTGTCACGATACTGCAATTTGATGGTAAACGGCTCATAACCATTGACAAGGCCCTCCTTAGTGCCGGTAGTCACACCGGACTCCAGCTTACCATAGGCGATTACATCATTGCTGTTTACATCCACAAACTTCTTCTCCTGGGTATTGATGTGGAACGCCTCGGTCCAGTCAGTAAGGAAAATCTGTATCTGGCAGGTATCCGTCACACCCTTGAGATGAGTATAAGGAGCATTCGCATTCGAAATCGCTACAGGATTATAATCGAAGTACCCCTTGAGAGCCAGTGGTCTGGATGAGAAAGGAACACCCCAATCAAGCTTCGCACCAGGATTGGAAAGACTGATGATAGCCTTCTCGAACTTGCCGGTATAAATGTTACCTGCGGCGAAAATACCCATCATGGCAGTCATACTCTCAAGCTTGGCAGCCTTCTTGCCCTCACCGGCAACAGCCACGTGAGAAGACTCAGGATTAGTAGGAACGGTACCAGTACTTGCAGAACCAGGGTTTGCTGTATCCCAGAATTGAGCCGTACCCTGCACGCCAGGCATAGGAGCACTGCCATTCATATACCAGTCATCAAATCCCATATAAGGAAGAATTTCGGCAGTCTCGGTAGTGAACTTGAGCGGGGTCGTGTCGGACTTGTCAAGAGACGTTACGGAACGCACCTCATATGTTGTAGCTGGCTCCAGACCTGTCAGTCTTGCAGAGAAAGACTTCTTGGCGGCATTGACAGAAACCTCGCCATTGAACTTGGTCCACTCTGCCTCGCCAGCCTTTCTATACTGGATTTCAATGCTTTCCGGAGTCTCGGAGAAGCTCCACGAGCCGGTCACATCAGCGAACTTCGCCCAAGGGGAAGAACCATTGATGATAGACCTCTTGCCCGCAAGATCAAGCACGAAATCGAAAGAGCGCTCGGACATCGTGTCATCCAGAACAAGCCTGAAAGCACCTGCACCGATGGTCTCATCCACCTTCTCGACCTTGAAAGCCAACGCATATTTCTGCTTAGCCTGAACATTCTCATACTTGTCAGAAGCCGTGTAGTCCGTACCGGCAAGATTAGTACCCTTAAAGGTCCAGGTCAATGTCTTTGAGGCAGGCACCTGGAAATAACCGGTCTTGCCGACATTGCCGTTTGTCTTGCTCCAGACAAGAGAACCCTCGCCATTAGAAACGGCCAGCGACCAATCCGTGAAATTCGCATCAATGTCAGCAGCAAACGAAGGCTCTACAAGCACATCGGTAAGAGCACAATTGATGTCAATGATTTTCACCTCATCCTTTACGATTTTTACGGAAGCATTAGTTCCTGCATATCGCGGAGAGTCGAAAACTGCAGGAACCTCGTCCCTGTTGTCAGCAACGACCTTGTAAGTATAAGTCTTCAGAGTCAGAGGATTCTCCACAAGAGTCCTGTGGTCTGCAACCTCATTTACAAGCTCATTGCCTCTGTAAATCTTCAGACGGAAAGGCTCATCCGTTTCGGCAAGACCCTTCGTCTTCACAACATCGACAGAGAAATCCTGACTGATTTCCGCTGTCAGGTACCCTGTATCACCACTCCATACCTCCTCCCGATTGCATGACGCAAGGGCCAAGGCAGAAGCTGACAGGGTCAATATCAATGATTTATAATTCATAGTCATGTATTTTTAACGCTTACTTATTTTGAATAATGGAAAGTAATCTCTTTAGAAAGAGACTGTCCTGCTTCATCAGTAAGCTTGAGAGTAAATACATGATTTGTGTTGTCATATTTGTCAGGATCGACGCTAGCGAGCTGGTAAATAAGCGGAACAAGGCTAGAAAGCTCGAAAAGAATTTCAGTCTGGCCCTTGAGCTTGTCTCCGGTAGGGAGGAGAGAACTGAGATTCTCGATAGCTACAGCATCATTGATAAGGTCAAGGTCAATGGAACCGTCAGACTTCACGTTCTCAGGGCTAACCATCGCAGGAAGGATAGTGCTGAGAGCCTCGGACTTGACATTGACAATGAAATCCTTGATCTTTCCCGGAGCATTGATGTTGATCTTCACGCTCATCTCTGAAGCGAGCTCCATAGTGTCGAAGTTCGGATTCTCGGCCCATGTAAGGGTTGGTGCGGCCGGTTTCTCCGGCTCTGAAGGGTCCGGTTTGCCCGGTTCCGGTTTCTCCGGATCAGGTGTCGGCTTCTCAGGGTCAGGAATCTCGATTTCCTCGAAACCATCCACGAAAAGATCTGACACTCTATCATTTACAGTACCATCAATGCTGACGGTAATGCTGCTTGTCTCACCGGTAAGTTTCGCATCAATGTTAAGAATGATATGGTCCTTGGCCTTTACATTCTTGATTGTACCGGAAATACTTGCCGGAGAGTTGTCAAGAGAACGGACACCGTCAATGCGGACCTCGAGGTCACCTGCGGCGAAGTAGCCGTCCTTGTCTGCTGCAGTATTCTTGTCCCATGTCAGGAAGTTTCCGTCAGCTCCGGTTACTTTCACCTCATATTCAGAAAGCTCGGTAAGGAAGAGATCAGAATACTTCACGGATACCATGGCATTTGTAAGGTAGCATTTCACCTCGACAGGAGTAACGGCACCGGCAACGATAGAAAACTCCTTTGAGCCTTCGAAAATCGGCTGGTTCCAAGCTGCAGTAGCCTTGTCATGAGACTCGGCCTTGATGGTATATGAGCCTGCAGGCAACTCCAGAGTCTTGTCTGCAATGTCAGCAAACTTGTAGGACTGGGAATTTCCGCCCTGGAGATTGCTGGAAATAGTGATGTCGAAATTTGATGGGTCAGCAAGCTCTGAAGGAAGAGACTTTGTATTTCCTGTGCTGATATTCTTGTCATTCAGTACGCTTTCAGCGGTAAGAGACTTGATTGTCAATGTTCCTGTACCTCCGTTGATTTCGCTGCCCTTCTTGCAGCCGGCAAGCACTGCGGCAACTGCCAATATTGTAATGATACTACGTTTCATATTGATGTTTGTCTTTCTTTTATTCATAAATAAGTTCAATGTCATCCACTTTCAGTACGCTGCCGACGAAACGGCTGTCGCTATATCCGTCGAACGCACCCTTGCTGCCTTTAAGTTTCTGGACCTCAGGATTTTCTGCAGTACTTGATATAAAGACAACGTACATGTGTGTTGCTTTCAGTTCAGTATTGGAATAATCGATGCTGAGAGTTGCCTCCTTATAGGCATCGACCTTTTCACCGCTGACGAGTTCTGCTCTGCCAAGTTCCGTGACTACATCATTGTCCCTGTTCTCGACCACGATATAAGCCTTGAATTTCTCGGTTTTGACAGGATTGAACTTGTAATAGAAACGGAATTTGTCTGGCCTTGATGTGAACGCGCGGCCATAATTCTCAGGAGTCTCTCCGTTCAGAGTATATTCTCCCATATAAAGCATACCTGCTGTCTTGTTCTTCAGCACATATCCGGAACCATCCACGAAAGTGTTTCCTTCGCCCCAGCCTACTGTGCTGATCTCAGCAGCGCCTGAGCCGGTATGTGCGTCAGATGTTTTTAGCGTACCTGAATATGATGTATAATAGCAAGATACGCCACTGCGCTGAGAAGTCGTCAGGTCATTGCGGGTAGCCCAATAATTGGCCTCAGTCTCAGAAGACTTGGGGAACCATTCATCAATGCCAAGTCCGGTGGTGCCGAAAGACCAGACCGTCTTCTTATAGACTTCCTTGCTGTACCAGTTCTCGAAACCGGCATTCTCCACCTGTTCTGCTCCCTCAGTCCTTACGGAAATCGGAGCTGAATAACTCTCCAGACGTCCGTTGTGGTTAATCCTGAACTGATACCCGGTATTTGCAGTAAGACCTCCGAAATTAGTGTAAGAGATTGTGTTTCCGCTGATTACGCCACCCTCGGCTGTCTTCCAAACAGAACCGTTGCTTTCCTTGTACTCGACACGGAACTTGTTTATGTCTCCGCTGAGGACAGTAGCACTGAACTTCGTGATTCTGTGAGAATAGACATCGGATTCCTTCAATGACAATGAGGCATCTGTACCCTTGAGGACGAATGAAATCTCCGGGCTTGTCGCCTGATTGCCGTTCTTGTCGGTCACTGTCAATGTAAATGTGCCCTGGAAAGGATTTTCTGCGCTGTAAGCGAGTTTCCTTCCAAGTTCAGAGAAGTCAATGCCGGAGTAAACTGTGTTGCCGTCCATTGCAAGGCAGTGGATGCCGGCTTTGTCCAGGATCTTCTTGACCTCTGCATTGACATTGACAAGATCCACTTCAGCAGGGACTCCTGCGGCTGTGAGGTACTCGGAATTTACCTTGAGGACAGCAGACTTGACACCTGCGCGCGATATCACGCTGACAAGTCCGTTCTCCATTTCCTCACCCTCATAGACCGTGTTCTCACCTGTTTCGCTAAGGCTGCTTCCAAGTTTGATTTCAGGAGCTTCGGTAGCTACATCAGTCGCAGAAACCGTCCACTCTTTCTCGACAAGAGAAGTGCTGTTGTCAATCTTGATGCCGATGGTCAGCTTTCCGGTGAATGCTGAAGTATTGACATTGAAAGTGATGAAATCATTCGGCTCGCATTTGATAGCCTCCGGTTTATACACCTTCCACTTGCCGTCAATCTTGGCATAGAGTCGGAAACTGAGATTACCTGCCGGGATGAAAGCGGCGCGGGTTTCGTTCTGTTTGAAGGTCAATGTATCTGAGACGTTCTTCTTGTCGGTGGATACTGAACCAACAAACTCCTTGTAGAATTCCTTGAGATTGTTTCCATAATTCACAGCAACTTTCACGTTCGCAAGCTTGGCTGTTCCCTTTACTGTGACAGATCTGTCTTTCGGGGTAATGGAGAAAGGCACCTTGGCCTGGTAGTACGCGGCATCGAAGCCGGCTTTCAGAGAATCACCATAAAAAGCATAAAGATTGTAGTCGCCACCATTCAGGCGGATTTTCTTTTCAGTCGAATTTGCATAAGTGTCTCTGTAGAGACGTTTACCATTGGCTTTCTTGAAAATTTCAACGGTAAAGTCATCAATTTCAGGGAGAGTCTCCTCTGCCTGGGACTTCACATTAAAATTGTGAGACCCGTCTGTGGTCAATGCCAGCGTAACTTCTGCCATTCCGGTTGTTTCTTCCGGGCCTGAAGTCGAGCAAGAAGTCATTGCCGCTGTTATTGCACACAGTGTCAATAATTTAGGGTACTTCATGTATTTGTTAAATAAAAAACATAATCCACAAATGTATGTCATTTTTATTCGTTTTCCAAATGTGCAAAAAACGCAAATTGGAACAAAAGTCGCTATTCCTGTTCCAATTTGCGTTTGTTTCGTTTTAGACCTGTCTGATCCGGTACCGGTTATTCTTCAATATTGGAAGCCGGTCTTGCTTTCTCCATCTCAGCCTTGGAAGTGCCTGCCGTAGTGGTCCAGGACATAGGATTTCTGAAACCTGCGAGGAAAGCCTTGACTTCCATGCGCTTTTTGCCTGCAAGCTGCATATCCTTGATGGAAATCGCACCGTCCGCAGTGGCTATTGCAAAGAAACTCTTGCCGTCGCTAAGGATGGTTCCCGGCGTAACATTGTCTTTTCCAATGTGCTCCAGCATTGACCTGAACTCTTCTCCCTCCACTTTTTCTGTGGCGAAAACCTTGAGCTGAGCAGGTGCCTTTGTCTCTTCTCCCTCCGGAACGAGTTCCGTGAAGGCGGTAGGGTACGGGCTCAGACCTCTGATGAGGTTGTAAACATTCTTGGTCGTGTCGTTCCAGTCGATGTGACACAGCTCGCGAGTGAGCTTTGGTGCCGGTTTCAGCACCTCAGAACCCTGGATGAAGCTTCTCTGTACTCTGGTCCCGATGTTCCTTTCAATGATGCCCTGGACTGTCTCTACCACAAGCTGTGCTCCGATAGGCATGAGTTTGTCATGGATGTCGCCTGCAGTGTCGTCCGGTTCGATTCTGCAATCCTGTCTGAGCATGATTCCGCCGGTGTCAATGTCCTTGTCGATCATGAAGGTAGTCACTCCGGTGAGTCTCTCTCCATTGATGACAGCCCAGTTGATAGGAGCTGCGCCCCTGTACTGAGGCAGGAGGGCGGCATGGAGATTGAAAGTGCCGAGTTTCGGCATTGACCATACCGATTCCGGAAGCATCCTGAATGCCACTACGACGAACAGATCTGCCTTGAAATCAGCCAGTTGCTTCTGGAACTCAGGGTCTTTCAGCTTGACAGGCTGCAGAACCGGGATGCCCTGCTCTACCGCAAACTTCTTGACTGCACTTTCATTGACTTTAAGTCCTCTTCCGCTCGGCTTGTCGGCGACTGTGACTACTCCGACGACGTTGTATCCGGCTTCTATGAGGGCCTTCAGAGGAGCGACTGCGAACTCAGGCGTCCCCATATATACTATTCTGGTCTTTCTGAATGTATTCATAAATTTGCTCTTTATTTTCCTCCACCATGAACCGAAGTTCTCAGTGTTGAATATTGCGGAGTCATGTGCCGCTTTCCATGTGAAATAGACGCCCAGAGGTGCCAGGACGACTGAAGAGATGAATGCACCTGCCGCTGCGGTAACCGCTCCGTCACGTGCCAGTTTCGTACCCGTGATGTCCACAACCCAGTAGAGCACGAAGAACATGACCGCGATGATTGCTGAGACTCCCAGACCGCCTTTGCGGATGAATGCTCCGAGGGGCGCGCCGATGAAGAAGAGCAGGAAGCAGGCCAATGCCTCTGCGAATTTCTTCAGCAGTTCCACGTCTGTCCTCCTTAATATATATAGGTAACTATATACGTCGTTCTCATATCCGCTGGCTGCCATCTTGAAATCCTCTGCGACGCGGGCCGCGTTTTCATAGGCTCTGACCTCCTGGTCGCGGTTTTTCCATGACATGTCGTCCAGTTCCAGGGGAGTCCGGCTCTGATAATGGGCTGCCGTGTCCAGCTGGTTGGAATATCTCAGCAGCTTCTTGGACATGAACGCGGCAAGGTTGACTGTTCTGGTGGAATCGTTGAGATTCGTAAGAGAGTCTTTTCCATGTCTCAGCTGCGAGAGGCTCATGGCCTTCACCTGGTCTCCGAACTTGGATTTGTCGGATTTCTGGAAGGCGTAGTTCTGCAACGGGATAATCATGTCCTGCTGACGGAAATTGATTCTCTGGAGCTGCAGCGAAGTGTCCCGGTAAGACATGTTGTTGGTTTCCTGATAATTGGTTCCGCTGAAGAGCTGGAACGTCAGGTAATCCTTCGACTTGGACATCTTTATCATTGCCGAGTCCGCCAGGGTGACACTTACGTTACCCTTGTTTGCAGTGTGGTCATAGACCATGACTCCATGCATGTAGCCGGTCTTGTCATCTTTCGAGTCGATTCTCAGGACATATCCGTCGATTCCGTCGTAGAAGGTTCCGGTAGGAATGTTGATTTCCTCCTTTGTCTTTCCGATGTCGTCGCGGAGTGTGTAAATCTTGTTGTATGAGACAGGAACCAGGTTGTTCACCGCAAAGAACGCGAGAATACTGATGACTCCGGCGGAAATGATAAGCGGCGTCAGGACTCTGACGAGGGATATTCCCGCAGACTTCATGGCAATGAGCTCGTTGTTCTCAGCCATCTGGCCGACAGTCATCACTGACGCCAGCAGGGTGGCCAAAGGCAGCGACAAAGGAAGCATGGTCGCGCTTCCCCAGCCGAGGAATTCCAGAATGATCCTGAATCCCAGACCTTTACCTACGAGTTCATCAATGTAAAGCCACAGGAACTGGAGCATCAGAATGAATATGACGACCATAAGGATGCCGAAGAACGGCCCCAGAAATGATTTCAGTATGAACTGATCGAGTTTCTTCATCTGCTGCTGTATTATAAATAGAGAGTGTGACCGGAATGTATGTCAGCCACACTCTCTGTGTTCGTATACTAGGCTGTAGCCAGCTCGACGAGTTTGGCGAGGGCATCCTTAAGCCCTGCGACATCCTTTCCGCCTGCTGTGGCGAGACCAGGCTGTCCTCCGCCTCCGCCGAGAATGAGTTTGGCAGCTTCTCGTATGTCCTTGCCTGCATTCTTTCCTTTGGCCACGAGGTCCTGGGAGTACATGAGTACAAGGTTCGGCTTCTCAGCATATTCGAATGCGGCAGCCAATACGAAATTCTCCGTCTGCTTCTGGAGAAGTCCGGCGACACCTTTGGCCAAGACAGGATCCATGGACTGTGAGAACTCGACAACCTTTATGCCATTGATCTCTTTTGCTTCCTTGGAAATCTTTTCAGCAAGCCTTGCGACCTTTTCCTGGACGAAGCTTTCGATTTCTTTCTTGTAGCCCGCATTCTCGTCGATTACCTTGCGGATAGCCTCTCCGAGGTCAGGGGTGTTGTTGAAGAATGCCTTCGCATTTTTCAAAGTCTCGCTCATTGCACGGGTGTGCAGCCATGCGGCTTCACCTGTAACTGCCTCGATACGTCTCACGCCGGCAGCAACTGCACCCTCTGAAAGGATTATGAACATGCCGATCTGACCGGTCGCCTGGGCATGTGTACCGCCGCAGAGCTCGACTGACTTGCCGAACTTCACGACTCTCACCCTGTCGCCATACTTTTCGCCGAACAATGCGATGGCTCCCATTGCGGTAGCCTCCTCCATTGTCGCGTCTCTCTTCTCTTCGAGAGGATAGTTGGCACGGATAAGTTCATTGACTCTCTTCTCCACTTTTTCGATTTCTTCGTCAGTCATCTTTGAGAAATGCGAGAAGTCGAATCTGAGGTAGTCCGGGCATACGTATGAACCTTTCTGCTCGACATGTGTTCCGAGAACTTCGCGGAGCGCCTGGTCGAGAAGGTGGGTGGTGGTATGGTTGTTCGTGATCTTGAGCCTTCTTTCAGCATCTACATGGAGGGAGAATGACTCTGTGCAGTCTGAAGGGATGCGCTCAGCGATGTGGATGGTGAGGTTGTTCTCCTTTACGGTGTTGAGGATGTTGATTCTCTCGCCGCTTTCAGACTCGATATATCCGGTATCACCGATCTGTCCTCCCATCTCCGCATAGAACGGAGTGCGGTCGAACACGAGCTGGAACATTGTCTTGTTCTTCTGCTTTACGGTGCGCTGCTTGATGAGGCTGACACCGTCAATGTCAGTGTAGTCGTAGCCGAGGAATTCCTCTTCCTCGCCATTGTTGTACTGGATCCAGTCGCCGAATTCGTTGGAAGTGGCCTGTCTTGCCCTTTCCTTCTGCTTCTGGAGCTCGGCATTGAACTCTTCCAGATCGACGGTATAGCCTTTTTCTGAAGCGATGAGCTCGGTCAAGTCGATAGGGAAGCCGTAAGTGTCATAGAGGACGAAGGCGTCCTTGCCGTTGATGACCTTGGTGTCGGCAGACTTCTCGAGATAATCATCCATGAGTCTGATACCTCTGTCGAGGGTGCGGAGGAATGCGAACTCCTCTTCACGGATAACGCTTTCGATAAGTTTCTGCTGGTTACGCAGTTCCGGATAAGCGCTTCCCATATCGTCTGCAAGCTGCTGCACGAGACGGCAGAGGAAAGGCGCGTTGAATCCGAGGAAGGTGTATCCGTAACGGACTGCCCTTCTGAGGATTCGGCGGATGACATAACCTGCCTTCACGTTGGAAGGAAGCTGACCGTCGGCGATTGAGAAGCTGATGGCGCGGATATGGTCAGCGATAACACGCATTGCGACCTCTGTATTCTCGGATTCATGATACTGATGTCCTGAAAGTTCCTCGATCTTGCTGATCATGCCGGTAAATACGTCCGTATCGTAGTTGCTCTTCTTTCCCTGAAGCACCATGCAGAGACGCTCGAAGCCCATGCCGGTGTCAATGTTGTGGTTCGGGAGAAGTTCGAGTTCCCCGTTTGCCTTCCTGTTGAACTGCATGAATACGAGGTTCCAGATTTCGATTACGAGAGGATTGCTCTTGTTCACGAGCTCGCGTCCCGGTACCTTTGCGATTTCCTCGTCGCTTCTGAGGTCAATGTGGATTTCACTGCATGGTCCGCACGGGCCTGTGTCACCCATTTCCCAGAAGTTGTCGTGTTTATCTCCGAGAAGAACGTGGTCTTCCGGGAGATATTTCAGCCATGTCTGGCGGGCCTCCTCGTCGAGGGATGTCCCGTCTTCCTTGGAACCCTCGAATACGGTGGCATAGAGTTTTGTCTTGTCTATCTTGTAAACTTCGGTGAGAAGCTCCCATGCCCATGAGATGGCCTCTGTCTTGAAATAGTCTCCGAAACTCCAGTTTCCGAGCATTTCGAACATGGTATGATGGTATGAGTCATGTCCCACTTCTTCGAGGTCATTGTGCTTTCCGCTGACTCTGAGACACTTCTGAGAGTCGGTCGCCCTGTGTGTCTTAGGAGTGACGTTGCCGAGGAAGATGTCCTTGAACTGGTTCATTCCGGCATTGGTAAACATGAGAGTTGGGTCGTTCTTTACGACCATCGGCGCAGAAGGAACAATCGTATGTCCCTTGGATGCGAAGAAATCCAGAAATTTCTGTCTTATTTCGTTAGATGTCATAGTGACTTAAAAATTTTCATCATGTCAAGTCCGTCTGGCACGATATTGCATATCGTTTCATTCTGCTGAAAAACGGAACAAACGACAAAATTATAACTTTTTCATTATCTTTGCAAAATATGTCGGCCCATAATAAGAAGTATAAACTTAATCCGGAGACTCTGCTTTATGAGATTGAGAAATCATCCGCAAAGTCCCGATTCACGAAAATGGCGATGCTCATCATTGCAAGCATAGCCCTTTCCGTCGTATATATGTGGCTTTTCACTTCTGTCCTCGGGATGGAACTTCCAAAGACGATAATGCTCCGCAAGGCCAATGCCAGATGGATTTCCAAGGTGGAACTCATGAATAGGCAGCTTGACATGTATGATGCTACCCTTGAAGGACTTGGTATGCGTGACGACGAGATCTACAGGAACATCTTCGGTATGAATGAAATTTCGCCCGAAGTCCGCAACGCCGGTTTCGGAGGAGTGAACAGATACGCATATCTGGACAATATCCAGAACAACTCGGCATTGAAGAAGACGACCATCCGTCTGGATATCCTCACCAAGAAATCATATGTCCAGAGCAAGTCTTTCGACGACGTGGAACTTCTTTCCAGAAAGGCCGGCGACATGGCATCATGTATCCCTGCCGTCCCTCCGATTCTTCCGGACAGGTCCAAGTTCCGCATTTCCAGCACTTTCGGATATCGTTCCGACCCTATTTCAGGCCATACGAAGATGCATACGGGCTTTGATTTTGCCTGCAAGCCCGGAAATCCGGTCTATGCTTCCGGTGACGGCACAGTGGAATCCGTGAATTTCGACCTTTTTAACTACGGAACTTCCGTTGTCATTGACCATGGCTTCGGATACAAGACGAGATATGCACATCTGAAGACAGCGTATGTCGTTGAGGGAATGAAACTTAAGCGTGGCGAGTGTCTCGGCGAGAGCGGAAATACCGGAAAATCCACAGGACCGCATCTTCACTACGAGGTGATATACAAGGGCAGATATGTGAATCCTGTGAATTACTTTGACATTGACATGCCTCTGAATGAGTACAGGTCAATGATAACGAAGGTGGCTGACGAGTCGGACAATGTGATGACCGGACACATCCGCAAGACCAGAAGAAGATAGGAGGGAATGTTATGGTTCGCTATATTTTAGACAAAGATTTCAATCTCCTGAAGGTGACAAGGTCCCTTTCCGGCATACTTTGGACGTGTGCCAAATGGGTTATCGCTACAGCCTCCCTTGCTGCTTTCTATTATCTTATATTCTCCCTGGTAATCAATACCGATGAGGAGAAGCGTCTGAAACAGGAAAACCGTCTCTACGAGAAACTGTATCCTGAGATGGAGCAGAAGGAGAAACTCATATCGGATGTCGTGAAAGACCTTCAGGCCAGGGACAATGCCATATACAAGCAGATCTTCAAGTCGCAGGCTCCTTCCGTCGATCCTCAGAATTCGGCCCTGTTTTTCTTTGCGACCGATTCTACGGAAGACAAGGATATTGTCGAATATACTGAACGCAGGTCATTGGCCTTGCTGGACATGACATCCCGCATTGACTCCAACTTCAAGGCGGTATTTTCCGACGCGGCTTCTTCCAGGACCCTTCCGCCGATGCTGGTGCCGGTTCCTGACCTGAAATTCGCGCAGGTCGGCGCTTCGGTCGGCAAGAAGATGGACCCGTTCTACAAGGTTTTGACCATGCACACTGGCATTGACCTTATCGCCGGACAGGGAACTCCGGTGATTGCGACGGCGGACGGTGTGGTGCTGGACGTCAAGCGCTCCGGCAAGGGACCCGGCAATGTCGTAGAGATAGGCCACGACGGCGGGTACCGTACGTTGTATGCTCATCTTCAGGATATTGTGGTCAGGAAAGGGGAGCGTGTAAAAGCCGGGAGAAAGATTGCCAATGTCGGTATGTCGGGCAATTCTTTCGCGCCGCATCTGCATTATGAGGTTCATAGGGACAGTCTCGTGCTGGACCCCGTGAATTTCTTTTTCGCGTCATTCAGCCCTGAAGATTACATGAAGGCCGCCTACATGGCTGCGACGACTGGACAAAGTTTGGATTAGGATATGGAAAGATTGTTTTACACTATCGGGGAAGTGGCTGATATGCTGGAGGTCAATGTATCTCTGGTGCGTTACTGGTCCGACAATTTCAGCCGTTTCCTGAAACCTCACAGGAACGCGAAAGGAAACAGGCTCTACACTCAGGAAGACATTGATGTCCTGAAACAGATTTATCATCTCGTGAAAGTCGGCGGCATGACGCTGGCCGGAGCGAAGAAGAAGATGACGGAGGACCGCAGGAGCGTGGAAAGCCGCGTCAAGGCGGTGGAGAGTCTGAAGGCTATCCGCACCCAGCTTGTGGAAATCAGGAAGTCTCTATAGCCTGTCCGGCGGAGCGTCCGAGGCATTGAAGTTTAATGTTCGCAAATAGATATTACTATGATTGTCAATGATATAACGAGGGTAATAGAGGACTTTGCCCCTCTTGGTATCCAGGAAAAATGGGATAACAGCGGACTGCTGATCGGCTCGCCTGAAACTCCTGTCCACAGTGTGCTGGTAGGCTTTGACTGTACACCTGAACTGGTGGATGAGGCAGTGGAATGCGGGGCGGACATGATAATCACCCATCATCCCCTCATTTTCGGGGGAGTGAAGAAAATATCTCCTGATGACCCTGTCGGTCTCACAATCATCAAGGCCGTCGCCGCCGGAATCTCCGTCTATGCGGCCCATACGACTGCCGACAAAGTACTCGCCGGCGTCAGCGGCGCAATGGCTTCGCGTTTGGGTCTTGTCAATGTTGCCGTGCTCGATTCTGACGGGGAAGGAACCGGACTTGGTGCCGTCGGCGACCTTCCGGAGCCGCTCAGCGCTCAGGAAGCGGTACGCCTTGTGAAAGAAAAATTCGGCCTCAAGGTCGTGAGGTGCTCGCATCCTGACGAGGGACTGATGATATCCAGGATAGCCATGTGCGGCGGCAGCGGCTCATCGCTTATCGCGAATGCGATTTCTGCAGGGGCCCAGCTATATGTCAGCGGGGATATTTCATATCATAACTTCTTTACTTCCAAAGGGTTCATGATAATGGACATAGGACATTTCGAGAGTGAATGCGATATAGTGGAAATATTATTTTCTCTGATAAAGAAAAATTTTCCTAACTTTGCAGTTCGCAAAAGTTGCAGGCTGATGGAGAGTAACCCTGTCCTCTACCTGTAGTTGCGGCGTTTTCATAAGATAAAGTAAATTATATATAATTAGATATGGCCAAGAAAATCAAGAAAGTAGAAACTCCAATTGACCAGAGGGAAACTTTCGTATCAATTCAGAAAAACTTTGCGGATTCTGACATGAGTGTTGAGGAGAAGCTCAAGACTCTCTATGCACTTCAGGAAGCAGATTCAGCTATCGACAAGATTCTCCAGCAGAGAGGTGAACTCCCTGTAGAGGTAGAGAAACTCGAGAACGAGGTCGCTGACCTCAAGGCTAAGGCTACCCAGATCAATACTGACATTGATGATGCAAACGCTAAAATCACTGACAGCAAGCACAAGATCGTAGAGTGTGACACCGCAATCGAAAGATATAAAATCCAGATGGAGAGCGTGGCCAACAGCCGCGAGTTCGACTCTCTTTCCAAAGAGGTTGAGAACCAGGACCTTCTGAAGAAGATTGCCCAGAAGGAAGTTGCTGACACGAAGGACGAGATTCTCCAGAAGAAGGCTGAGCTTGTGGAACTCAAGGATGAGATTGCAGTCAGAACCGAGGACCTCAAGGCCAAGAAAGAGGAACTTGCCCACATCGTTGAGGCTACATCCAAGGAAGAGAAGACTCTCCGTGCGAAGAGAGATGCCTGCGCTGCTAAGATTGACGCCAGGACAATGAGCGCTTATGAGCGTATCCGTTCAAGTGAGAACAACCACCTCGCAGTAGTCCGCGTTTATTACGGCGCCAACAGGACTGATGATGAGGGCAATGTCGATCTCGACGGAATCAAGAAAGGCATCAGCGACGGTAAAGTCCGCGGGGCATGCGGCGGATGTTTCAATACAATCATTCTCCAGAGACTTCTCGATATCTACTCCAACAAGAAACTCGTGATTTGCGAGCATTGCGGAAGAATCATTGTCAGTGACGAAATCGCCGGCAAGGCGTAAATGACGGGGAGAGGGTATCATGCCTGAGCCTAAGAAAAGTTCCAGAGCGAAGGAAAAGAAAGTCAATCTGGACACTCTTGGCCTCGAGATGGGTAACAAACCACCTCAAGCCGTTGATTTCGAGGAAGCTGTACTGGGCGCTCTGCTGATTGAACCGAGCTGCGTGGATGAAGCTATGGAGGAACTTACTCCGAGCTGCTTCTACGAGCCGAAACACAGAATGATATATGAGGCTATGGTCGAACTTGTCAATGAACATGTCGCCATAGACCTTCTTTCCGTATCCCAGAAACTTCTGCAGAAGAAAAACCTTCAGACTGTGGGAGGTGCCGTCACGTTGACGGCAATGTCCCAGAAGATCGGTGCTGCCGCTCACG
Organism: Bacteroides sp. CAG:770; assembly: GCA_000435075.1. GTDB lineage: Bacteria > Bacteroidota > Bacteroidia > Bacteroidales > UBA932 > Cryptobacteroides. Next base: position 20,728 of record FR890602.1, read on the forward strand.
TAGAGTACTATATCAAGATTCTGAAGCAGAAATGTATCCAGAGGGATCTAATCACTGCGTCCTATGACATTCTGAAGGAGGCTTATGACGACTCCGTAAAGGTCGATGACCTTATCGACCAGTCACAGTCGAAGATTTTCGCGGCTATCCAGAACAATGTCAAGAAAGATGTTCAGGATGTCGGGTCTGTGCTCAAGGCGGCGATGGACGAACTTGAGGAAAAGCAGGGAAAGTCCGGAGTGAGCGGAGTCCCGTCAGGTTTTCCTACCATTGACAAATATACTCTCGGCTGGCAGAAATCCAATCTCATAATATTGGGAGCGCGTCCGTCCGTGGGAAAGACTGCATTTGCGCTCAACCTTGCGAGGAATGCGGCAGTGGACAACAATATGCCGGTAGCCATTTTCTCGCTTGAGATGTCTTCCATCGAGCTTGTGAACCGTCTCATGACGACGGAGTCCGGGCTTGAAAGTGAGAAAATCAAGGGTGCGCAGGAACTTACCCAGAAAGATTGGGACCAGCTTCAGTACAGTGTGAAGGCATTGGCCAAGGCGCCGATCTACATTGACGATACTCCGGGACTTTCAGTCATGGAGTTCAGGACGAAGGCCAAGAGACTGGTCAAGTCCAAGGGCGTCAGATTCATAATCGTCGATTATCTTCAGCTCATGCAGGGCCCGAGCGAGCTTCGCGGTATGCGTGAACAGGAGGTTGCGGCCATTTCCAGGACGTTGAAAGGAACTGCGAAGGAACTTGAGATTCCTATCATGGCACTTTCGCAGCTTTCCCGTAATGCGGTCCAGCGTGGAAACAGCAACAACCGTCCTATGCTGAGTGACCTTCGTGAATCCGGTTCCATCGAGCAGGATGCGGATATCGTAATGTTTGTCCACAGGCCTGATGCCATCGGTCTGGGTGATACTGTCGAGGACAAGGAATATACGGAAATCATCTTTGCCAAGAACCGTAACGGACAGATCGGAACCATCGCCATGAGATACAAGGGCGGACAGCTCAAGTTCGTTGAGGCCAATGACAATCTTGCGGCTACCTTCGGCTCGGCCATGAACGGTCCGGTGACCGGAGGAGATTCCGGAGCGCAGGGCTTTGACGGGGGATATAATCCTGCAGATGATTTCGGCGGGGGAATGCCGTCAGGTGGTTTCCCGGGACCGGGTGAGTTTGACAATTCATCATTCATGTAGCATGAAAAGGGCAAGATACATATTTGCTGTACTTCTGGCCGGTCTCATTTTCCAGGGCGAGAACAAAGCGGTGGAGCCTCTCAAGGGTCCCAACTGCATTCCTGTCAAGAGTCTGGAGGAGAATAAACTGGCATACAAGGCAGGGGAGAAACTTACATTTTCCATCCATTACAAGTGGGGCGCCATCAATTCCGACGTGGCGAAGGCTACTGTCAAACTTGACACCACTACTCTGAACGGAGTTCCTGTCTTCCATTGCTCAGTGTTCGGAAAGACGGCGAAGTTCTACGATATGTTCTTCAGGGTGAGAGAGGATTTCCAGTCATGGTTCACCCGTGACGGCGTAGTTCCCGTCAAGTTCTTCAGGGATTCCCGTGAGGGAGGCTATTTCTCGACGAACAGATACACCTATGTATGGGATCCGGCGGAAACAATGCATATAGACGCGGAAATCGAGACCTCCAGAAGGCCGTTCAGGACTGAGGAACTGCCTCTTTCCGGCTGCACATATGACCTTCCTTCTCTGTTCTATATGGCCAGGAACATGAATTTCAACAAGGTGAAGCCCAATGTAAAATATCCTATGACTTTTGTCATAGACGATGACATATACAATGTCTATTTCATCTGGCTGGGGCGTGAGAAGAAGACCATAAAGGGACTTGGAACGGTGAAGACCGTGAAGTTTGCCGCAAAACTCATTGCGGGGGACGTCTTCGGCAGCGGTGAGGACATGTACATATGGATCAGTGATGATGAAAACCGTCTGCCGGTATATTTCGAGGCGCCGATACGTGTAGGTGTCGCTTCCGGAAGACTTACGGGATGGTCTAACCTGAAATATCCGTTTGATTCGAGAATCAAATAATCATGAAAAAGGAAGTATCTCATAAAGGTCGTGTCGTGGAGGTGGGACAGGATGTCATCCGGGTGGAGATAATATCCAGTTCCGCATGTTCTTCATGTCATGCCGCAGGACTGTGTACCATGTCCGAGGCAGTGAAGAAAATTGTGGAGGTGCCGGTGGCTTCGAACCCGAAATGCTATGTCGGCGAGGAAGTGGAACTGGTGCTTCAGGAGGCGACCGGAATGAAGGCAGTGTTGCTGGCTTATGTCATTCCATTGCTCATATTGCTTATTTTATGCGTATCTTTGTCGTACGTAAACATGAATGAATTATATGCCGGCCTTGCCGGTCTGGCCGGAGTTCTGGTTTATTACCTTGTACTGTACTTGGTAAGGAACAGGATATCCGGTGATTATGTGTTTAGGATTAGGAAATAAAACAATCTCAATCTATTAAAATGATGACTTCAATAATTATTTGGACAATTGTGGTTATCTCTTTGCTCGGACTTGTTCTGGCAGTTGTCCTTTATCTTGTGGCTGAAAAGTTCAAGGTTGAGGAAGACCCGAGAATCGAACAGGTCGAGAAAGTGATGCCTGGTGCCAATTGCGGCGGATGTGGATTCGCCGGCTGCCATGCCTTTGCCGAGGCGGCAGTGAAGGCTCCGAACCTGGACAATAATTTCTGTCCGGTAGGCGGTAATGCAGTCATGCAGAAAGTTGCTGCCATCCTCGGCTACGAGGTAAAGGAAAAAGCTCCTATGGTAGCCGTTGTGCGTTGCAACGGAACCTGTGAGAACAGACCTAAGACCAATGAATACGGAGGATACAAGTCTTGCAAAGTCAAGGCTTCTCTGTACAGCGGCGATACCGCTTGTTCATTCGGCTGCCTCGGATGTGGCGACTGCGTGGAGGCCTGCCAGTTCGGTGCGTTGTCAATGGATGAAAAGACAGGTCTGCCTGTAGTGGATGAAGAGAAGTGCGTTGCCTGCGGTGCCTGTGTAAAGGCGTGTCCGAAGTCAATCATCGAACTTCGCAACAAGGGACCTCGCGGAATGCGCGTATATGTCTCTTGTGTGAACAAGGATAAGGGTCCTGTTGCGCGTAAGGCCTGCAAGGCAGCCTGTATCGGTTGCGGACTCTGCGCCAAGACTTGTCCTCACGATGCGATTACCGTAGAGGGAAATGTCGCATATATCGACTATACCAAGTGCAAATTGTGCAGAAAGTGCGTGGTCGTATGTCCTACCGGAGCAATTCACGACGTGAATTTCCCTATTCCGGTGGACCGTACCAAGAAACCTGCACCGGCAGCAAAACCTGCTGCGGCTCCTGCCCAGGCACCTGCTGCAAAGCCGGCTGCTGAGGTCAAGGCAGAACCTGCCAAGGCTGAAGCTCCTGCAAAACCGGAAGTTAAAGAATAAGGGAGAACGGTAGCTGACAGCTATCCTACTTTTACAATAATAAATAGATAGTATGAAAAGAACATTTTCAATTGGCGGTGTCCATCCGGCAGACAACAAGATTTCGCGCGGATGCGCCATCGAGGTGCTGCCTACTCCACCGACAGTATTCATATCAGTATCGCAGCATATCGGCGCTCCCGCCAAACCAATAGTTGCAGTTGGCGACAAGGTCCTTACGGGACAGCCGGTTGCCGAACCTGGCGGATTCGTTTCAGCATATATCCATTCGTCTGTTTCCGGAACAGTGAAGTCCATCGGACCCCGCAAGGATCTGGCAGGTAACATGCAGACCTGCATTGAAATTCAGGTGGAAGGCGACGAGTGGGCGGAAGGCATTGATCGTACCGATACTCTTGTTACGGATTTTACGGATGACAACAAGGTCATCATGGACAAAATCAAGATGGGCGGTGTCGTAGGTCTCGGCGGTGCCACATTCCCTACTCACGTGAAACTTACCCCTCCTCCGGGAAAGAAGTGCGACATGTTGATTATCAATGGTTGCGAGTGCGAGCCTTATCTTACTTCCGACTTCCGTACCCTTCTCGAGAAAGGTGAGCAGGTCGTTGTGGGAACAGCCATCATCAAGCAGGTCCTTGGTGTGGCAGAGGCAACAATTGCCATTGAGGACAACAAGCCTGAGGCAATCGCCCATATCGAGAGCGTACTCGAGGAGTTCCGCAAGAAATCTCCTAAGTACAATGGCATCAAGGTCATGAGCCTCCTCAAGAAATACCCTGAGGGCGGTGAGAAACAACTCATTGACGCTGTAATGCACCGTCAGGTTCCGTCAGGAGCGCTTCCTATCGATGTAGGTGCGGTCGTTCAGAACGTGGCTACTGCATTGGCCATCTACGATGCTGTCCAGAAGAACAAGCCTATCATTGACAATTCCATAACAGTGACCGGTACTTGTGTTCCTGCAGACAGGCAGCACAACTATCTTGTACGTGTGGGTACTCCGCTTTCTTATATCATCGAGAAGATGGGCGGTGCTCCTGATGATGCCGTCAAGGTTATCAGCGGCGGCCCTATGATGGGTAAAGCCATTGCCAACCTCGATGCTGCGACATTGAAAGGAACATCTGCGCTGCTCTTCCTTACTGCGGAGCAGACAGAGCGCAAGCCTGAGTCGAACTGTATCCGCTGCGGCAAATGTGCCGAGGCTTGTCCTATGGGACTTGAGCCGTTCCTTCTCCAGAGACTTGCCCGTCACGGCATGACTGAGGAGCTTGAGGCCAATGCCGTTCAGGATTGTATCGAGTGCGGATGCTGTCTCTACAGCTGTCCTGCTTATATTCCGCTTCTGGATATTATCAGGATTGCCAAAGGACAGGTTATGGGCATCATCAGAGCGCGTGCCGCTGCCGCCAAAGCTGCTGCACAGGCCGCTTCACAGAAATAAGTTGAACGAATATAACCAATTAATATACGATGAATAGACTTCTCGTTTCTCCGGCACCGCATATCCATGCTGCTGTTTCCACAAAATCGCTTATGCGTGACGTGGTAATCGCATTGCTGCCGGCAGTAATAGTCTCGGTCGTTTTCTATGGCCTTGGCGAAATCGTTGTCCTCGGCACAAGTGTGGTATCCTGCATTCTTGTCGAGTATCTGATAACAAAGTTCCTTCTGAAGAAGCCTTCTACTGTCTGTGACTACTCGGCAGTTGTGACAGGTATTCTTCTGGCATTGAACCTTCCTTACACCACACCTTGGTGGGTTGTGTTCATCGGTGCCCTGTTTGCAGTGGGTGTCGTGAAGATGACATTCGGCGGTCTCGGACAGAATATTTTCAATCCTGCCATCGCCGGCCGTGTGTTCCTTCTCGTTTCTTTCCCTGCATATATGACCAACTGGCAGATGCCGGGCGGACTTTTCGGTGTCGATGCTGTTTCAGGTGCCACACCTCTCGGTCTTATCAATGAAGGTATCATGAACGGACAGACAGTCCCTGAAATCATGTCGGCAAACGGCCTCTCATATTCACAGATGCTGTTCGCCAATATCGGCGGTTCAGTAGGTGAGATCTCTGCATTGGCACTGCTCGCAGGTTTCGTGTATCTTCTTGTCCGCAAGGTGATCAGGCCTCATATCACCCTTTCTATCTGGGCGACCGTTGCTCTTGTTTCACTTGTGTTCTGGCTTGCGGCTCCTGACAGATTCACGGATCCTCTGTTCAACCTTCTTTCCGGTGGTATGATTCTCGGTTCTTGCTTCATGGCGACCGATTATGTGACATCACCTATGTCTGTGAAGGGAGGAATTGTCTATGGTATCGGTATCGGATTCATTACATTGATGATCAGATACTTCGGTTCATATCCTGAAGGAATGTCATTCGCAATCCTGATCATGAACTCTACAGTTCCGCTTATCAATATGTGGTTCCATCAGAAAAAATACGGGAGGAAATAACAATGGCGGCAAAATCAAATCTTCTTAATATGGCGCTCTGTCTCTTCGGCACCACACTTATATGCTCAGCAGTTCTTGCCGGTGTATATGCCGTGACCAAGGAGCCGATTGACGAGACCAACAAGGCCATTCTCAAGGCCTCTATCGCTAAGGTTCTTCCTGAAGGCGGTGAAATTTCAGACGCCCAGACCTGTGAGGTAGGCGGACAGCCGTCAGAGTGCTGGTTCAGCACCAAAGACGGTGAGGTCATGGGTACGGCAATCAAATCTACAGTAGTAGGTTTCGGCGGTCCCCTCACTCTGATGGTAGGTATCCTTCCTGACGGAACAGTTTACAATACATCTGTGCTTTCTCACTCCGAGACTCCTGGACTTGGCGCGAAATGTACTTCCGATGAGCATTTCATGACCCAGTTCAAGGGCTGGAATCCGCAGCAGAAGAAACTTCTCGTGAAGAAAGACGGTGGTGATGTGGATGCCATCACGGCTTCTACGATTACATCCAGAGCTTATACTTTGGCCATTCAGAATGCCCTGAACGCATTGACGACACTCCCTCTTGAGGGCGGTGAGCCTGTGCAGGATGAAATTCCGGCCGAAGGTGAGTCAACCCCTGTTGAAGTAGAATAAGGAGGACTGAACAATGACAAAATTTCAACTCATAACAAAAGGTCTTGTCAAGGATAACCCTACATTCGTGCTTATCCTTGGTATGTGTCCTACATTGGCCACTACAACATCAGCCGTCAACGGTCTCAGCATGGGACTTGCGACGCTTTTCGTGCTGATTCTTTCGAACATGGCTATCTCGGCCATCGCTCCTGCAGTTCCTGACAAGGTTCATATCCCTGTCTATATCGTGGTGATTGCTACATTCGTGACTGTTCTCCAGTTCCTCATGCAGGCATTTGTGCCGGATATCTATGCCACCCTCGGTTTGTTCATCCCTCTTATCGTGGTGAACTGTATCGTCCTCGGACGTGCCGAGGCATTCGCCAACAAGAACGGCGTTTTCGACTCTGCTCTTGACGGACTCGGCGTAGGTCTCGGATTCACATTGTCATTGACAGTGATAGGTCTCGTGAGGGAAATCCTCGGAAGCGGCTCCGCATTCGACTGGAAGTTCATGTCTGGTGACGGTATCCTCGCTTTCGTGATGGCTCCGGGTGCGTTCCTTGTTCTCGGCTACCTCATGGTTCTGTTCAACAAATTCCTCAAGAAATAATAACGTGCTCTGATTATGGAAATTTTACTTATTATAATATCTGCGGTATTTGTCAACAATGTCGTTCTCGCGCAGTTCCTCGGAATCTGTCCGTTCCTCGGAGTTTCCAACAAACTCTCCACGGCGACCGGAATGTCTGCAGCAGTATGCTTCGTCATCACACTTGCGACACTTGTGACTTACCTGCTGAATAACTTCGTACTTGTTCCTCTTCAGCTCGAGTTCCTCCAGACCATTTCATTCATTCTGGTCATCGCGGCTCTCGTGCAGATGGTGGAAATCGTCTTGAAGAAGGTCAGCCCGTCTCTGTATCAGGCACTTGGAATCTTCCTGCCTCTTATTACCACGAACTGTACCGTTCTCGGTGTCGCTATCAATGTCGTTACCAAGGAATTCACATTCGGTCAGGCAGCGCACATGCTGAATCTCGGTGAGGCTGTCCTTTATGCCTTCGCCACGTCAGTGGGTTATGGTCTTGCGATGGTGCTTTTCGCCGGTATGCGTGAGCAGCTTGCATTGAGCAGTGTTCCTAAGTCTTTCCGCGGAATTCCTATCGCGCTCATTACAGTCAGCATTTTGGCTATGGCGTTCATGGGATTCTCAGGAATGTGCTAATATTGTTTTCTTCTAAGAATATTCTTATATTTGTCTCTACAGGGTCGTGTTGCCACGATTTTTATAGAGAAAAATCTGAACCAGGGCAGTTGACCATCGGTCGGCTGCCCATAAAATTTGAATATTATGAAAAAAGCACTTATTGTCATTGCGGCCGTTTTCGGCTTTGCGTTGGTTGCTTCCGCCCAGCCTAAGGCAATCGGAGGCAGACTTGGTTATGGTATTGAGGCAAGTTATCAGCACTTCCTCGGAAATCCTAACTTTCTGGAAGTAAACCTCGGTCTCGACATGTTCGGAGGAGAGCCTGGTTTCCGTGCTACCGGTACTTACAACTTCACCTTCGCTCAGCCTAACTGGACTCCGAGAGGAAACTGGGCATGGTATGCTGGTCCAGGTGCTACACTCGGAACAACTTACTACAATGACAACAACAATTTCATCTTCGGCCTCGTAGGCCAGGTGGGACTTGAATACACCTTCTGGTTCCCTCTCCAGCTTTCAGCAGACTTGCGTCCTACCATCGGTATCTGCGACGGCGAGTTCTGGACTAACGGTATCATGTATGGTTTCATCCCGACGATTAGCGTAAGATATAGCTTCTAATTGGCGTAAGCTCATATTTGGGCAAGGTATATTTGAAGTTTCGTGCGTAAACCTTAATTTTACACACGGAACTTTTTGTATTATGTAACGTGGATACTTTACAACTGGCATGAAATATCTTTCTATGAACGGTTACAAGAGAACTGAATATCTCGTCTATATGTCCTGTTGGATTCTGCTTGTGGCTTTTGCAGTCATAAGCAGTTGGGCCATGGTCCAGAACCATACACTTCTGATGATGAAGAGGATTTTGGGATCGGTATGCATGTTCCTGCTGCCTCTCTTCGTGTTCTTCCTGATTCATAATTTCCTGATTGCGCCGCTTCTGGTATATAAAAAGAAGACATGGCTTTATTTCACATTGTCAGTATTGTTGCTTTCGGGATTTGTCGCATATCAGACGGCTGCAAGGAACAAGGCCGGACATACATTGATATTTCATGAACTGATTCCCGAGAGCAGGATTGACAGGGCTGACATCCCACATGACATGCCCCGGCACCGGCCGATCAGATATAGGGATATTCCACACGGCCCGTTCACTCCTGATATGGCGATGAACATATTCGCCTTTATTCTGGCATGTGCGAATCTGGGAGTGAAATATGTGTGCTTCACAGCTGCGAACAACGAAAAGGTGCAGACCATGAAGTCCGAGAACCTCGGGCAGCAGCTCCAGTATCTCAGATATCAGATCAATCCGCATTTTTTTATGAATACGCTGAACAATATCCACGCACTTGTGGACATTGACCCCGAAATGGCGAAATCCAGTATCGTGGAACTTTCCCGTCTGATGCGTTACATCCTTTACGACGGGAACAAGCCGACGATTCCGCTGTCCAAGGAAGCCCAGTTCATTTCGCAGTATGTGGCATTGATGAAAATCAGATATGCCGATGACATTGACATTGACCTGTCCCTTCCTGAGGGGCATCCCGAAGGCGATGTGCCTCCGCTGGTCTTCGTCACCTTCGTGGAGAATGCGTTAAAGCACGGCATCAGTTACGAGGGCCGCTCGTTCGTGAAGATCAGGATGGATGTGGAAGGCAAGACTTTGAAATTCAGTTGTGTGAACAGCAGGCATCCGAGCCGTCCTGCCGACAATTCCAGCGGAATAGGGCTGGAAAACGTAAGAAAAAGACTATCTTTGCTGTACGGAGACAAGTATTCCATGAAAGTTGTCGAGGATGACGACATTTATGACGTTTCCGTCGAAATCCCATTATTAAGAACTGAATATGATTAATTGTATCGCAGTTGATGACGAGCCGTTGGCATTGAAACAACTGGAAAACGACATCTCACAGGTGCCTTTCTTTGATTTCAAAGGCGGGTGCAGGTGTGCCGCTGAGGCTATGAAATACATTCGGGAAGACATCGTGGACGCGATTTTTCTGGATATCAACATGCCGGACATAAATGGAATTGACTTTGTCAAGACACTAGTGACACCCCCGATAATAGTGTTTACGACCGCGTATGCCGATTATGCCGTGGAGGGATTCAAGGTCAATGCTGTCGATTATCTTCTCAAGCCTTTCGGTCTGGACGAATTCCGCCGCGCTGCTGAAAAGGTAAGGGTGCAGTATGAACAGCGGGAGGGCAATTCGACTGCCGTGGCGGACGAGGACGACTCCCTGTTCTTCAAGACCGATTATAAGATTGTCCGTGTCAATGTCTCCTCGATTTCATGTATCGAGGGTATGAGCGAGTATCTTAAACTGCACGTGGACGGGAACGTGGATCCGTTAGTCATCCTGTTGAGCATGAAAAAATTGGAAGGACGCCTTCCGTCGTACTTCATGAGGGTCCACAAGTCTTATATAATTAATCTGAGGAAGATCCGTGAGGTGGCTCGCGGACGCGTTCTTATGGAGGACGGGACACTGATACCTGTGGGAGACATGTATAAAGAAGCATTCCAGGCTTATCTGGACAGTAAATTTTTAGGAAAGTGATAGCATTATTCGACTTTGACGGTGTCGTGATGGATACCGAAAAACAATATACGTACTTTTGGAACAATATTGGCGAGAAATATCTGGGAGTCAGGAACTTAAGTGACGGAATAAAGGGGCAGACCCTGGTGCAGATCTATTCAAGTCATTTCAGCGGCATGGAGACGGAAAAGGAAGAGATTACTGCGAAGCTCAATGCCTTCGAAAAGGAAATGCCCTATGAGCTTGTGCCCGGAGTCCTTGATTTCATGAACGTACTGAAGACTGCCGGCGTGCCGATGGCCATAGTCACCAGTTCCAATGCCGAGAAGATGGCCAATGTCTATCGTCATTATCCGGAGCTCAAGCCGCTGGTCGTACATATCTATACCAGCGAGTTTTTTACCAAGTCAAAGCCGGATCCTGAGTGTTTCCTGCTGGCAATGAAAGAATTGGGCGGCACTGAGACCGATACCGTCATCTTCGAGGACTCTGTCAATGGTCTGAAGGCAGCACGTGCGACCGGAGCCGCCGTAATCGGATTGACTACCTCGAATCCGGAAGAAGTCGTGCGGGAAATGTCCGACATGTGCATCAATGATTTCACACATATGACCATCAATGCTGCAAGGCATGTTATTGAACTCCACAACAGCCGCCAGCCACGGCACTTGATAAATGATTAACTTAGGGTAAACCATATCAGAGCCTCCGTTACAGAAGTGTAAACGGAGGCTTTTTCTATGTAAAAAGTGTAAGTCTTATCGTAAAAAGTGATTAATAACTTAAAGAAATTTTTGATTTTTTCAGATTATTCGTAACTTAGGGGAGCATAACATGATAAAAACTGTAAAAAGTTTACAATATGGCTGAAAAATATCTTTTACTTGGCGATGAGGCTCTCGCGCTGGGTGCTCTGCATGCCGGAATCTCCGGTGTATATGCTTATCCCGGCACGCCTTCCACTGAAATTACTGAGTATATCCAGGGCCACCCTCTTGCACGCGAGAGAGGTATCCACTGCACTTGGAGTACTAATGAAAAAACCGCAATGGAGTCCGCACTTGGAATGTCATATTCCGGAAAGCGCGTTCTTGTCTGCATGAAACATGTAGGAATGAATGTGTGCGCAGACGCATTCGTGAATTCTGCCATTACCGGCGCCAACGGCGGTCTGGTAGTGGTTGCTTGCGATGACCCGTCCCAGCATTCATCCCAGAACGAGCAGGATTCCAGATTCTACGCTGACTTCGCGATGGTTCCATGCTTCGAGCCTTCTGACCAGGAAGAGGCTTATCACATGGTACGTGAAGCTTTCGAGTATTCAGAGAAAAACCATATTCCGGTTCTGATGAGACTCACCACCAGAATGGCACATTCCAGAGCCGTTGTCACTACAGACGATATCCTTGAGCAGAATGAGATCAGATACCCGGCTCCTGAAAGGGCATCTGCATGGGTGACTCTACCTGCCAATGCAAAGAAACGTGTCCGTGAACTTGCAGACGAGATTCTCCGCTTCAGAGAGGATTCTGAAAAGTCATCTGACAATTCATATGCTCCGGGAACCGACACAAGTCTCGGAATCGTTGCCTGCGGCATCGGCTACAACTATCTCATGGAGAATTATCCGGAGGGATGCCCGTTCCCTGTCCTCAAGGTCACCAGATATCCGTTCCCTAAGAAACAGGTTATGGACATGGCTGAGAGATGCAGCAAGATATTGGTTATCGAGGAAGGCCAGCCTCTTGGCGAAGAGAAATTGCGCGGTCTCCTTTATGACGAGAAGAACTGCAAGGTCGAGATTAAAGGCCGCCTTGACGGTACACTTCCCCGCACAGGTGAACTTGACCCTGATTCAGTCCGCAAGGCATTGGGCATGGAGCCTCTTGGAGCATGCGGCAAGTCTGAGGTCCCTGTTCCCAGACCACCGGCACTCTGCCAGGGTTGCGGTCACAGAGATTTCTATACCGCACTCAATGCCGTTCTCGAAAAATACGAACCATCTGCAAGAGTATTCAGCGATATCGGCTGCTATACATTAGGTTACCTTCCTCCGTTCAAGGCATTCCACACTTGCGTCGAGATGGGTGCATCCATTACCATGTCCGTAGGTGCCGCCGATTCAGGTGTATGGCCGGCAGTAGCCGTGATAGGTGACTCTACATTCACCCACAGCGGTATGACCGGACTTCTGGATGCTGTGAATACTCATGCCGACATCGTTGTCTGCATCTCTGACAACCTCACTACCGGAATGACCGGCGGACAGGATTCTGCAGGTACCGGAAAACTGGAGCAGATCTGCCTTGGCCTCGGAGTAGAGCCTGAGCATGTCAGAACCATTGTTCCGCTTCCTAAGAACTATCCGGACATGGAGAAAGTCATTGACGAAGAAATCAATTATCATGGCGTGTCAGTCATAATCTGCCGTAGGGAGTGTATCCAGACAGCCAGACGTCATGCTGCAGCAGCCGCAAAGAAAAACGCTTGAATCAACAGATAATCGTATGGAAAAGAAAGATATAATCTTGGCAGGCGTAGGAGGACAGGGTATCCTCTCTATCGCTACAGTGATCGGTTGGGCCGCATTGGACCAGAACCTTCATCTGAAACAGGCGGAAGTGCATGGCATGAGTCAGCGTGGAGGTGATGTGCAGAGTAATCTGCGTCTCAGTGATTCTCATATATGGAGCGACCTTATTCCGAAGGGAGAGTGCGACTTGATACTTTCTCTGGAACCTATGGAGGCATTGAGGTATCTGCCTTGGCTTTCAAAGGAAGGATGGATTGTCACCAATACCACACCATTCCTGAATATCCCCAATTATCCTGAGATGGAGAAAGTCCAGAAGGAACTTGATTCTGTCGGAAGAGTCATTTCGCTTGACTGCGACAGCATCGCCAAGGATGTAGGTTCACCTAAGAGTGCCAATATGGTTCTGCTCGGAGCGTCTGCTTCCGTGATGAAAATCATTGATGAGGATAAACTTCGCGAAGGTATTACTGAGGTGTTCAAACGCAAGGGCGACAAGATCGTCGAGATGAACATCGCTGCTTTCAATGCAGGTCTCAAAGTTTCCAAGAAATTTATTTAGTCGTTTTGCCGGATGTTACCAGTTTCAGAAAATGTTTTGCAGGATGTCCTGAAAAAATTGGATATCTCTGATATAAATAATGCTACGATAAGACAATGTGTCAATGTTGCCCATGAACTTGAGCATATTTCGGGCGAGAAGTTCGTTCATCTCGAGTTCGGTATTCCTGGAATTGCCGCCTGTCAGATAGGTGTCGATGCCCAGAAGAAGGCTCTTGACTCAGGCTATGCCTCGGTTTATCCTCCTGCCTGCGGAATCCAGGAACTGAAGGATAACGGAGCCCGCTTCGTGAAGGCGTTCACCGGCATTGACATAAACCCTGAGGGAATTGTTCCGACGACCGGGTCAATGCAAGGATGCTACAACCTGCTTTTGGAGTGCTCTCAGCTGAATCCTGACAAGGATACTGTCGTATATCTGAATCCTGGTTTTCCGTCACATTATGTCCAGGCCAAGGTCATCGGTCTCAAGACCCGCATGTTCGACATCTATGACTGCAGGGGAGAGTTGCTCCGAGACAAATTGGAGTCGTTGTTCTCGGACGGCAAGGTTTGCGCGATAGTATATTCGAACCCCAACAACCCGTCATGGGTATGTCTGACCGAAGCGGAGCTCAAGATTCTCGGTGAGATGTGTACAAAGTATGACGTCATAGCGCTTGAGGATATGGCATATATGTGCATGGATTTCCGTAAGGACCGCTCGGTGCCGTTTGCCGCACCTTACCAACCGTCAGTTGCCAACTATACCGACAACTGGGTGATGATGATTTCCGCATCCAAGATTTTCAGTTATGCAGGAGAACGTATCGCCATGGTTGCCATTTCAGACAAGCTGTATGCCAGGGAATATCCGCAGCTTCGTGCAAGATACGGTATCGGACACTTCGGTGACAACTTCTCTCTGACATTCATCTATGTGAATTCGTCAGGAACATCACATACCGCACAGTGCGCCTTTGCAGCAATGCTCGGTGCTGCAGCTGACGGAATGTATGATTTTGTCGATAACATGAGAGAGTACGCCCACCGTGCAGCCAGGGTGAAGGATGCATTCCGTGCCAACGGATTCCATCTTGTCTATGACAAGGACCTGGATGAGGAAGTCAGCGACGGTTTCTTCTTCACGGTAGGCTATCCAGGAAAAACAGGCAGTGAACTGCTTCTTGGCCTTCTCCGCTGCGGAGTATGCGCGATAACATTGACTTCGACGAGAAGCACAAGGGAGGGAATCCGCGTGTGCGTATCGCTGATGAAGTCGGAAGATGATTTTGTCCGCCTTGAGCGCGGATTGGAAAGATTCCGTGAGCTTTACGGGACAGCCTGACATGAAGCCCTGCCTGTCAGGGGATAAGGTCAATGTCAATACGGAATCCTTTCGAGATTTTTTCACAAAAAATTTTTAGAAAGTATGAAATATGTAAGTGCTGACGAGGCGATGAAACTCGTCAACTCAGGTGACTCGGTTTATTTCCAGGGAAGTACCGCGGTTCCTATTATATTGCAGGAGGCTTTGGCTCGTCGTGCAGATGAGTTGCGCGATGTCAAGATCGTGTCCGGCTTCAATGTCACCAAGGGCGTTGCCCCGTTCTGCCGTCCGGAATTCAAGGATTCATTCATAGTGAACTCCGTGTTCCTCTGTGCAGACCAGCGCAAATACGTGGCTGACGGATACGGCAGCCTGGTGCCGGGTTTCCTCGGTGAAATTCCGGGGCTTTTCCGCCGCAGGGAAATTCCTATTGATGTTGCATGTATAAATTGCTCGCTGCCGGACGAGAACGGCTACTGCAGTTATAACATTTCTGCAGACCTTGCCAAATCCGCCGTTGAGGCTGCCAAAGTAGTTATCGCACAGATAAACAAGAGCATTCCGTATCTTTACGGCTCGGCCATGATCCATGTGTCCGAAATTGACGCGGCTGTAGAATGTGACGATCCTCCGGTGGATATGCAGTTCGGTGCTCCTACGCCTATAGAAGCGGCTATCGGATCATATATCGCACAGGAGATTCCTGACGGGGCTACTCTTCAGATTGGCGTCGGCGGTATTCCTAATGCCATTCTCAATGGCCTGAAGGACCACAAGCATCTCGGATTGCACACTGAGGCCATGACCGACGGAGTATTCAGACTCATGCAGTCAGGTGTCATTGACAACTCCTGCAAGAAGGTGGAGACTGGTCGCAGCGTGGCTTGTCTCGCTCTCGGTTCCCGTCACATGTACGAATATCTGGACCACAACAAGGATGCCTGGTTCCGTGACGTGAGCTGGACCAATGATCCTCAGAGAATCCGCCAGAACCCTAAGGCTATGGCTGTCAATTCCGCTATCGAGGTCGATATTACCGGACAGGTATGTGCTGACAGTATCGGAGATATGATTTTCTCAAGTGTCGGAGGACAGCATGACTTCATGTACGGAGCTGCTCTTTCTGAGGGCGGCAAGACATTTATCGCTCTGCCTGCAAGGACAATGAAGGGCAAGTCCAAGATTGTAGCCCACCTTGCTCCAGGTGCCGGCGTGGTAACTACCCGTTTCCAGACACAGTACGTCGTTACTGAATACGGCTGTGTCTATCTGAGAAACAAGAACCTCGTCGAGCGTGCCAAGGCTTTGATTTCCATCGCACATCCTGATGACAGGGAGGAACTCGAGCGCGCAGCAGCCGAAAGATTCGGCTATATGTGGTATAGGCTTTCCGGTCTCTCTGATCTGTAGTCTGCTACTGGAAACAATATGAAACAGCGGTTCCGGAATCCCGGAGCCGCTGTTTCGGTTTGTCCAATCTGCAGGACAACCTGCTGTGCTGCAGATATATATGTTACTCTTTCGGAATCAGAGCGAAAGTCAGTTCACCCTTGCAGCAGAGTTTTCCGGCTACCTCGAGTTTTGCTGAGCAGAAATAGAGGGAACCCCTCTTCTCGTTCAGCTTTGCAGTAATCTCGCAGACGTCGCCAGGCTTTACAGGGTTCTTGAAACGGACCTTGTCGAGTCCTGCGTAGAGTGTGAGATGTCCCGGGATGTCTTCTTTTACAAGAATTGCACAGCTCTGGGCCATAATCTCGCACTGGATTACTCCAGGAACGATAGGGTTGCCAGGGAAATGTCCCCTTGTAAAGAATTCATCTTCCTTGATGGTATATTTGCAATGTGCAATACCATTCTCATCTATCTCGGCCTCATCCACCAGAAGCATCGGCTCTCTGTGAGGGAGGAACTGTTTGATATCTTTCTTGTTCATATATGTTCGGGTTTTAGTACGTTCGTTTTGGTTTAGTCCTCGTATTTGCGGAATGCTACGCAGGCATTGTGTCCGCCGAATCCGAGTGAATCGGAAATACCGATTGTAAGATCAGTCTTGACTGCGGTGTTAGGTGTGTAGTCGAGATCGCATTCAGGATCCGGAGTGTCAAGGTTGATGGTAGGAGGGATGAGGCTGTTGTTGAGTGCAAGAATTGTAGCGATAGCCTCAGCTGCTCCGGCAGCACCGAACATATGTCCGGTCATACACTTGATGGAGCTGATATGAGCCTTGTAAGCGTAGTCGCCGAGTGCAAGCTTGTAAGCCTTGGTCTCTGCCACGTCGTTCAGTCTGGTACCTGTTCCGTGTGCATTGATATACATCTTGTCAGTTTCCTTGTTGAAACCTGCCTCCTCGAGTGCGAGTTCGATACACTTTGCCTGGGTCGTTCCTTCCGGCCTAGGTGCAGTTGCGTGGTAAGCGTCACAGGTGTTGCCGTAACCTACAATCTCGGCAATGATCTTGGCACCGCGTGCTTTTGCGTGCTCGAGTTCCTCGAGGACGAGAATACCTGCTCCGTCACCCATTACGAAACCGGCACGGTTTGCATTGAATGGAAGAGATGCGTATTTCGGATTCTCTGCACGGGAGAGTGCTTTTGCATTGGCAAAACCGGCGATTCCGAGAGGAATTGTCGCATTTTCGCAGCCTCCGGCGATGATTGCGTCAGCATAGCCGTTGCGGATTGCGCGGAATGCCTCACCGATATTGTTTGTAGAGGTAGCGCATGCTGTTACAACGTCGATGCAAGGGCCCTGTGCATGATGCTTGATTGCAATATGTCCTGCCGCGATATTCGAAATCATGGTAGGGATGAAGAGAGGAGAAATCCACTGGCCTGAAGGGTCCTCGATCATCTTTGCAGTCTCGCGGTACTGGATTTCGAATCCGCCGATGCCGGAACCTACATATACACCGAGTCTGAACGGGTCGATATTCTGTCCTTCGCCTTCAGAAACAAGACCGGCCTGCTGCATGGCTTCGTATGCCGCAGCCACACCATACTGTGTGAAGAGATCCTGTTTTCTGCTGAAAGCCTTGTCCATTCCGTATTCTTCCGGATGGAAATCCTTGACTTTTCCTGCGATTCTAACCGGGAGGTTGTCGGTAGGGAAGTCCTTAATATAGTCGATACCGCAAACGCCGTTGATAAGACTATTCCAGAATGTCTTTACATCATTTCCGACTGGAGAAATGACACCCATACCTGTTATTACTACTCTTTTTGTCATATTGTATTCTGTTCTCTGCAAGCTTTCCAAGCTCTTGCATTGATATTATTACTGGTGCCTGGCCACCGCTTACATTTGTGTCCAATCCTCCGCAAGCTGCGGAATTGAACTATTATATAATAAGTGATGGTGCGTTTTTGAGCAACTTCTCAGCTCCACCCATGATATCTTCCACGATATCTTTTGCACTTTCTCTCTTGTGGATCATGCCGGCAACCTCACCTGCAAGATAGCTGCCCATGTTGTCACCCTCGAATACGGCCTTACGCATTGCACCCTTTCCGAAGTCGAGGACTTCCTCCTTAGGGACTGCAGGGTCATACTCCATCTTGAAGAACTTCTTGGAGAACGGAGTCTTGAGGCAGCGCACTGCATCGCCGAGAGACTTTCCTGTTACGATTGTGCTGACATCTGAAGCCTTGATGAGCTTCTCCTTATAGTTGTCGTGTACGATGCACTCGTCAGCGATAAGGAACCTGGTTCCCACCTGAACACCTACAGCGCCGAGCATGAAGGCTGCAGCTGCGCCTCTTCCGTCGAAGATACCGCCGGCTGCCATTACAGGAATGTCCAGAGCGTCAATAATCTGAGGCACGAGAGCCATAGTATGGTTGTCACCCACGTGACCGCCTGATTCTGCACCTTCTGCAACTACGGCAGTAGCGCCGAGTTCCTGCATTTTCAATGCATAGGCAACGGATGCGACTACAGGGATGACCTTGATTCCTGCGGCTTTCCATTTTTCCATGTAGGCAGCAGGAGAACCTGCACCTGTGGTGAGGATTTTCACGCCTTCTTCGATTACCATATCAGCAACCTCAGCAGCATTCGGAGCTGCAAGCATGATGTTTACGCCGAAAGGTTTGTCGGTAAGTTCACGACATTTCCTGATTTCAGCCCTGACAGCCTCTGTTCCGTAATTGATTGAAGAAATGAGGCCGAGGCCACCGGCATTTGAAACTGCAGCAGCAAGTTTTGCATCTGCAATCCAAGCCATACCTCCCTGGAATAAAGGATACTTGATTCCGAGGATATCGCAAATAGGACTTTTAATCATATCAATATAATATTATCAATCTGCAAATATAATAAATTTTACCATTCCAGTACAGCGACTCCGGACAACAGTCCGGCACCAAACGCACTGAAGACCAGAATATCACCCTTTTTGAACATGCCCTTACGGTTGCACTCGTCCAGAAGAATCGCACACGATGCTGAAGACGAGTTTCCGTGGTCGGAAATGTTTGCCGGGAACTTCTCTTCCGGCTCCTGGAGATAATATTTGATCGCGTCAATGATTCTCTGGTTTGCCTGGTGTACCAGATAGAAATCCACCTGTTCCTTAGTCATGTTGAGTTCTTTCAGAAGCGATTCGACATCAGTCGTGGATGCATTGACAGCGAACTTGAACACTTCTTTTCCCTTCATCTGGAGCGGCACGTCGATTTCTCCCTTTGTGATGTACGGTGTCGGCTCAAGACGGCGCTTCTCCCAAATCTTGTCCGGTGAAGGCAGAGAATGAAGCTGGATTCCCTTGACGTTGTCACCCTCTGTGAACACTGCAGCGCCGGCTCCGTCCCCGAACAGGACGCAAGTGGACCTGTCTTTCCAGTCCGTCATCCTTGTCGGCTCCTCCGCACAGACAATCAGCACATTCTTTGCCTTCCCGGCGAGGAAGCGGCACTCCGCGATATCCATCGCATATATGAAGCCCGGGCATGCGCAGTTTATGTCAATGCAAGGACAGGTCAATCCTATCTTTGAAGATATAATGCAGCTCAATCCTGGAGTTATGTATTCGTTGATAACGTTCGAACAGATGAAATAGTCAATGTCGGATGGCTTCAGCCCTGACATTTCCAGAGCATTCAACGCAGCCTGTGCTCCCAGGTCTTCCAGGTTTTCATCACTGATGACATGTCGGGTCCTGATTCCGGTGCGAGGTACGATCCATTCGTCACTTGTGTCCAGAAATTCAGAAAGCATGTCGTTCGTGACAACCTTCTTCGGTAGGGCACTTCCGGTTCCTATTAGTCTCATAAAAAAATACTTTTTCGGTTTAGATTTTACGTCTTGTACTTGGGAGCATCGTCTGCTCCGGTGCTTTCTTATAGCAAATATAGTCCCATTAAAATGGGTGTTAAAAAGAATGTGGCGAAATGCGCCTGAAGAACGCCGATATTTGGTGAGATTGCTCTATAAGTGGCGAAATTCGTAAATAATACGTATATTTGTCAGATTAAAAATCGAGAATATGTCAGATAAATATAAGTTGCCAAATTATTTCAGACAGAAGTACCAATTGATTGCAACTGTCACATTTACAGCGTTTTTCTCATTGGTGTTCATGCTTGTCAGCATCCCTTTCTCCCACAATGCGTGGTTTGAACTCGGTGCTTCCGAAGCTTTCGGCTATACTGCGGCGTTTTTTATAATAGGCCTCCTCGTAATCATCCTCAGTAAGCGTATCATGTACGCGACAAGACTCCATGACATGAGCTATTCACAGTATGTCCTCTGGAATGTTGCGGAAGTTGTCATGATATGCATTCTTTATACGTCTTTTTCATTGAAGGGAGACAGTCTGGGAATTATCGAACTGCATGAAAGGTCAGTTACGCACATTTTCCTGAAATCTTTCCTCTATGCCTTCGTGTCATTGATCATTCCTTATATTATCGCGGGAATGTACTTCGCCATCATTGACAAGAACAACACCATCCGCCTGATGAACTATTCCAATGTGGTTTCTGACGAGCCGATTTCTCCGAGAGACGAGAAGAAGATAACCTTGTTCGACAACAGCGGCGTGCTGAAGATGTCCGTGAGCCTCTCAAGCCTGTATTACATTGAGTCTGACGACAATTACATAATAGTCTGGTACGAAGACAGCAACAAGGACCTGAAGAAATACATGTTGCGTTGCAGGCTGAAGACCGTGGAAGAGAGTTTCAAGGGCAGCAGTCTTGTCCGTTGCCACAGGCAGTATGTCGTCAATATGGACAAAGTCAAAGTGCTCCGCAAGGAAAAGGACGGTTATCAATTGAATCTCGAAAATGATGCGATTCCGCCGATTTCCATTACGAAGACATACGCCGAAAATGTCCTCGCATATCTGAAGGACATTCCGTTGAAAACTCAGTAGTAATAGTAAATCTTATTTCCTGTGCTTGCGGTTTTTCCTGTCTGTCCTGAGGCGGTAGGTGCTTTCCACGAGGAGTTCGTCCGCGAGAATGCCCCTTGCTGCCATGCAGTCGAGAATGACGGAAACGAGAGGGAAAATTGCATTGACCTTATAAATGAGTCTTGTTCCTTCCGCGCCGGCGTGGAGATTCACGAAGAACTCGACGGCGAGCCAGATCTGGAAACCGAGAGTCACGAGAGCCGCGAATACGGCAGTCCTGTACTGGAACACCCTGATTTTGTATGTCGTCAATGCCAGAATGTTGAGTATCAATATGATAATCAAGAGGATGGCGTAAGGAATATATGTAAGGTATTTGAATGTCTCAAGTACCTCGCCGTCAGGTCCGGGAACATAAGCCTTTACGCTGAACAGCATTACCGCCATCAGAATTGTAGAAATTGCAAGATATAATGTCTGTATTCTCTGCCACATAATTGTTTCAATTTTTGTTTAACGGCTGCAAATATAGGAAATACGACTCTAAAAAACTAACTTTGACAGATTCTATGTCGGTTATTGGATATTGAAAATCAGTTATGGAAAAGGAAAGAGGCGTGGACAGACTGTCCAGATACATAATTTACGGAGTTGCCGCTGCCATAGCATTGGCGGCGGGCTGGTATTTCCGCAATGTCATAATCTATGTCATTCTCGCGGCTGTGGTTTCACTGCTCGCAAAACCGGTCATGAACCTGCTCCGCCATGTCACAATCAGGAAAAAGTCAATGCCGGACTGGCTCCAGGCCGTCCTTGTCATAGTCTTCATCCTGAGCATCTTCCTTGTCATCTTCACCCAGGTTATCCCTGTCGTGGTCGGCATCGTCCAGAAGATTTTCGACAATCTTTCGGCATCCGACTACTCCCTTCCGGTGGACACCTATACGGCTTCCGTCAATGCCGTAAATGCCTGGATGATATCGCATTTCCCTCAGTTTGGACCTGATTTCAGGATTGAAAGCGCCATAGGTTCTTTCCTCCGCAAGACATTCGACCTGACATCTCTTTCATCATTGATAGAATACATCGCCTCCTTCTTCGTTTCTTTCGGAGTCGGCATCTTTTCGGTGGTGTTCATTTCTTTCTTTTTCATCAAGGACCCTATGCTTTTCCGCAAGATTGTCGGGGCTCTCGTTCCTGATCGTATCGAACACAAGGTAATTGACGCCATCGGTGACATTGAACATCTCCTCTCAAGATATTTCGTCGGGCTTCTCGTGGAGGTCATCGGTGTGGCTGTCCTGAACTTCCTGTTCCTATGGCTCATCGCCCGTATCGGATTCAACGCCGCCATAGGTATCGCGTTCATCACCGGTATTCTCAACATTATTCCTTATGTGGGACCTCTTGTCGGCACTGTCATCGGTACTATTCTCGCTACCGTCCTGAAGTTCAGCGCTGCCGGATTGACAATACATTTCTGGGGTTTCGTCCTCGTGCTCCTGGCCCTGTTCATGGTTACCCAGCTTGTGGACAATTTCCTGTTCCAGCCGCTGATTTACTCGACCAGCATCAAGGCCAGCCCTCTCGAGATTTTCATTGTCCTGCTCATAGCCGGCAATACAGCGGGAGTCCTCGGAATGCTTGTCGCCATTCCTGCCTATACAGTTATCAGAGTTGTTGCCGGCCATTTCTTCGGAGACATCAAGGCAATCCGGCGTCTGATTCCTGACAGTGAGCGGTTTGTAGAAGATAATTAACAATATCCGGCGGCGCGCTAGCTGCCGGTCTTAAATTTTATACATATGAAAAAGTATTTTGCTTCAATATTGGCGGCGGTAGTGCTGGTGTTAATGTCAATGCCGGCGTATGCAGCCAAGAAGAACAAATGGACAGCAAAGGATGTCCCTCTGGCTGAGCCGACTGCGACTTACATGTTTGCCCACAGGGACACCTGTGACCTGTTCCTGGATTATTACAAGGCAACCTCAGGCAGTGCAACTGAGATTGGCGGCAAGAAGAAACCTGCCATAATCTTCTCCTTCGGCGGCGGATTCGTGAGCGGAAACAGGGACAAGCCTCATTACCAGCAGTGGATAAAGCAGCTCAATGACAATGGCTATCCTGTTTTCTCCATTGACTACCGCCTCGGTCTCAAGGGCCAAAGCGTCAAGGGAGTCAAGATGATAGGTGCCATAAAGCATTCCATTTATATCGGTGTCGAGGACCTGTACTCCGCTACCGATTACATTCTCAAGCACGCCGTTGAATTCGGTGTCCAGCCGGACAACCTCGTGATTTCAGGGTCTTCCGCCGGTGCCATCATCGCCCTCCAGGCCGAGTACAACTTGTGTAACGGTTATGCGCCTTCGTCAATGCTGCCTTCTGATTTCAGATATGCAGGAGTCATCTCGTTCTCAGGAGCAATTTTCTCTACTCACGGCAAGGTTAAATATGCCTCTGCTCCTGCACCTCAGCTCCTTCTTCACGGCACCGCAGACCGTGTCGTGACTTACAAGTCCATCCGCGTATTCAATCTCGGTCTCTTCGGCTCATCCAAGATAGCCCATCGCCTGGACAAGAAAGGCTATCCTTATACCATAGTCCGCTACGTGGACCATACCCATGATATCGCGGATCTCATGTATTACACAGTCCCTGAGCAACTTCGTTTCCTGGAGGAGTCAGTTGTAAAGAAAACCGGACGCAGTTCCGACATCATTCTCGATGACCCTGCCATCCCTGTGGACAATACCCTCCGCACCTTGGGCGACCTGTACAAGTAGGATTCTGTCAATGACAGCCTGCTGTCAGAAGTCGGAAATACAATAAGTCCCGGCCATGTTCTTCACGTGACCGGGACTTATTCGATTCTGCTTCCAGGGCTTGTCTGCCTGGAAATGGACTTACTTTATGGCAGCCATCCTGTCAAGAGCGAGCTCTACCAGCTGGCGGACCATCGGCTTGTAGTCAGGATTGCTGTTCTGGAGGTATCTGTTGGCAATGGCGCAGCAGACGGTACCTGCCTGATGTCCCAGATGTGCGGACAGACCGGCGACAGCCGAACTCTCCATCTCGAAATTGGTGATGCGATAATCACCGAATCTGAAGGACTCGAAAGAATCGAGCATGTCAGGCATTGCGAGAGGAACTCTCACGACACGTCCCTGAGGACCATAAAATCCCTGTGCTGAAATGGTTACGCCTCTTACTGTGCAGTCTTTGAAAGCCTCGATAAGTTTGTCTCCGGCCTTCACGAAATAAGGCGAGCCGAGATTGCAGTTCCAGTGTGTATGCACCTTGAACGCATCCTCCATGGCAGAGATGTTAATCTTGTCGCGGTCCGCATACCAGTTGAGAAGACCGTCGCAGCCGACAGAAACTTCTGAGAAGATGAAAGAACCGATAGGAATGTCAGGCTGGATCGCACCGCTCGTACCTATACGGAGAATTGTCAATGTCCTGTGCTCAGGCTTGACCTCCCTGGTCTTGAAATCGACATTGGCAAGAGCATCAAGCTCGGTGAGGACAATGTCAATGTTATCTGTACCTATACCTGTGGAAAGAACAGTAATGCGCTCTCCATGATACTTTCCGGTGATGGAAACGAACTCTCTGGAAGCATGTCTGAATTCCTTTTCCTCGAGGAATTCGCCTACCATATCGACACGGCCCGGATCTCCTACAAGGATGACCTTGTCCGCAAGTTCTTCTGGTTTCAGATGAATGTGGAAAACTGATCCGTCATCATTGATAATCAATTCTGATTCAGGTATTCTAGCCATAATAAATATCATTTGCGAGGAGACTCCAGGTCCTTGCTGTTATTTTAAAGGGTTTCAACGCGCCTGGCCGCTTTGGGGTCGCCCCGGCAATCCGAAGAGTGCTGTCACATGGCGGCCTAAAAAAGTATGAAAGCGCTAATTTAAAACTTTTTAATCGTTTTGCAAAATGAAGCTTGCCAGCTCCTCGGCATTGTCAGCGATTTTCCACGGCTTCCCGGCCTCAAGTTCCTCCCTGGAACGGAAGCCCCAGGTAACACCTACTGTACGCACGGCAGCATTGGCCCCGGTCTGCATATCCACGTCAGAATCACCGACATACATCACCTCGTCGATCTTGATGTCAGGCCTTTCCGCCATAATCTGATGGACGATTGCCGGATCCGGCTTGATAGGCTGTCCCTCACGCTGTCCGAGAATTTTGAGGAACTTGACATCGCCGAAGAAATGGCGGATAAGTTTCTCTGCTCCCTCCTGATATTTGTTTGAGGCCAATGCCGGGATGACGCCCGCCCCTGTTATCTTATGGAGCATGTCAATGATTCCCGGATAGGGGAGTGTATCGTCACACATGTGTGCGTCATAGTATCCCAAGAAAAGTTCAGCCATCCTCTTGACTGTATCCTCAGTCGCTTTTCCCTCTGGGACGGCACCTCTGAAAAGATTGTAGATGCCCCTTCCGCACAATTTATAATAGTCATTGATGGGCCTTTCTGGAAAACCGCACTCTCTCAAGGCGAAATTCGTCGCGTGCCCCAGGTCCTTGACCGTGTCCAGAAGAGTACCGTCAAGGTCGAAAATTACAAGTTTTGTCATTTCTATATGAATTTTTCAGCAGGCTCTGCTGCTGTCTTTTTGCTTACGTTCACCATAACTATCGTATCCGTCTTTTCCTTGTTCAGAACCAGTTTTATCGGACATCCGCCCATTTCAGGAGACTCTCCAGAGGTGGCCTTGCATGCGATAATGAACTCTGACACAGGGGCTTCGATATACTTTACGATAGCACGCTTGAGAGGTCTTGCGCCATAGGCCGGGTCGAATCCCTCCTCCGCCACGAAGTTCTTTACGGAAGCCGGAACCGTGATAGGATAACCTGCCTCGGCCGACCTCTTTTTCAGATCCCTCAGCTCGATGTCCACAATCCTTGTCATGTCTTCCTTTCCGAGTTCGTGGAAGAATATCTTTTCATCCACCCTGTTCATGAACTCAGGAGGAAAGACCTTGCGGACCGCCTTTTCCAGCACCATCTGTCTATTGGTCTCCACTTTGCGCCCCGCTGTACTGAAACCGATACCCCTTCCGTATTCCTGAATGTCACGGCTTCCCACATTTGAGGTCATTATGATGATTGTGTTCTTGAAACTTACAGTGCGTCCCTCGCTGTCCGTGAGACGTCCGTCATCCATCACCTGAAGCAGAATGTTGAAAATGTCCGGATGTGCCTTCTCTATCTCGTCCAGCAATACGACACAGTATGGTTTTCTGCGCACCTTCTCGCTGAGTTGTCCGCCTTCCTCATATCCGACATATCCCGGAGGCGCTCCGATCAGCCTTGATACGGAGAACTTCTCCATGTATTCACTCATGTCGATTCTGACCATATTGTCCTTGGAATCAAACAGATACTCGGCGAGGCACTTGGCCAGTTCCGTCTTGCCCACTCCTGTGGGGCCGAAAAACAGGAAAGACCCTATCGGCCTGTCCGGATCTTTCAGTCCGGCGCGGCTCCTCTGGATTGCGCTGACTATAGTGTCGATGGCCTCATCCTGCCCGATGATGCGTTCCTTGAGCCTCTCCCTCATGTGGAACAGTCTCACGCCTTCGGATTCCGCCACCTTGTTCACAGGAATTCCGGTTATTTTGGACACCACGGTAGCGATGTCTTCAGCATTGACAACTCCCTTTTTCGCTCCGGCCTTTATCCGGACCAGCGAACCTGCCTCATCCATCGCGTCGATTGCCTTGTCTGGAAGGAACTGGTCAGGCAAGTATCTGTCAGTCAGCCTCACACAGGCTTCGAGGGCTGCATCGTCATACTTGACGTTGTGATAACTCTCGTAACTTGACCTGAGGTTTTTCAGGATGGCCAGAGTCTGCGGAACGTCAGTCGGCTCCACCGTGATTTTCTGGAAACGCCTGTCCAGAGCCCCGTTCTTCTCCACGATTTTCGTGAACTCGTCCAGCGTGGTCGCGCCGATACATTGGATCTCGCCGCGGGCCAATGCCGGTTTGAGCATGTTCGCCGCGTCCAGACTGCCCTGACCGCCGCCGGCACCCACGATCGTATGGAATTCATCAATGAAAAGGATGATGTCTGGATTCTTGCTTGCAGCATTGATGATGGACTTTATCCTCTTTTCGAAATCTCCGCGGTACTTTGTACCAGCGACTACGGAAGCGATGTCCAGCGATATGATGCGTTTCTTTGCCAATGCCGGAGAAATCTTGCCCTGGGCTATCTGCAACGCGATTCCTTCCACGATTGCCGACTTTCCGACACCCGGCTCTCCGATAATCATAGGATTGTTCTTTTTCCTCCTGCCGAGAATCTCGATGATGCGGGAAATCTCCCGCTCCCTGCCGATGACAGAATCCAGTTTCCCCTCGAGCGCAGCCTTGGTAAGGTCAATGCCGAATTCCGTGATATCCTGAGTTTTTTCCGCCGTGGCGGACGCCCCGTCATTCGTTCCGTCCTCCTCCTTGTCATCCTCGATCGGATCTTTCGGAACAAGCATTCCGTTCTGCTCCATATATGCCAGAACCTTGGCATAGTCAATATCTATGTTTCTCAGATAGGCTATGCCGTAACTTCCTGAAACTCTGCACAATGCCAGCAGGAGATGCGTCGGTCTGGCCAGACGGTCCTTAAGTTTCGTGGCCTCCATCAGAGTTATTCCGAGCAGATTCTGAGTGATTTTGGAAAAAGTCACCTGCTCAAGCTGGGAATAGGACAATGCCTCATTGGTATTGATCCTGTTGTCAATGAATTTCTTCATTGACTCGAAGTTGGTCCCCAATGCCTCCAAAGTGCGGCACGCGTCGTTGTCCCCATGGCGCAGCAGGCCCAGAAAAAGATGGTCCGGGCCAATGCCGTAGCTTCCCGTCCTCAGCGCTTCCTCCCTGGAGTATTTGATGATTATGTCAAGTTCTTCCGATATCTTCAATTCCATATTTTCCTGTTTTGTGCCTTGCAGGCGTGACGCCATAAGGCCTGATAGTCCGATATTACAAAAATAACACCTTTACGGATAATGCGCAAATGGCAAAGTCTGTCAGAGGGGCTGAAAAACGCCTTGTATTTTGTCCGGAATTAAAAATTTATTAACTTTGTATGCTTATATAGAAGCGGAATTTAGAACAGAAAACGTTAAAATTTGAAAGATGGATAAAATGGAGGAGAATAAGAACGGGTCTGAAGTGCAGGAAGAGGGGACAGGAATGAAGGGGATCATCGAAGAAGTGAACATTGACCAGGAAATGAGGTCAGCATACATCGACTATTCGATGTCTGTCATTGTGTCACGTGCGCTTCCGGATGCCAGAGACGGATTGAAACCGGTACAGAGACGTGTGCTTTTCGGAATGGAAGGTCTTGGCCTTGACTATTCCGGCCAGACGAAGAAATCAGCCAGAATCGTCGGTGAGGTGCTCGGTAAGTTCCATCCGCATGGAGACTCCAGCGTTTATGATGCCATGGCGAGATTGGCCCAGTGGTGGAACCAGAGATATCCTCTGGTTTACGGTCAGGGAAACTTCGGTTCCATGGACGGTGACCCTGTGGCAGCCATGCGATACACTGAGGCAAAATTAGAGAAACTTGCGAACGATGTCCTGGCAGACATGGACAAGGATACAGTCGATTTCCAGTTGAACTTCGACGATACTATACCTGAGCCGACAGTCCTTCCGACCAAGGCACCGCTCCTTTTGCTGAACGGATCGGCAGGTATTGCCGTAGGTATGGCCACAAACATGGCACCTCATAACCTCGGCGAGTGCTGCGATGCGATTTGTGCATATATCGACAACCCTGACATTGACACAGACGGCCTCATGAAGTATATCAAGGGACCGGATTTCCCTACCGGAGGTCTTATCCAGGGCATTCAGGGCATCAAGGACGCTTATGAAACAGGACGAGGCAGAGTCGTGGTCCGTGCCAAGACGGAAATCGAAGTCGACAACAATGGCCGTGAGACCATCGTAGTAACCGAGATTCCTTACATGGTGAACAAGAAGGAAATGCTCGAGAAGATTGGCCAGATGGTCGATGACAAGAAAATCGAGGGCATTACCTATATGAACGATGAAAGTTCACGAGAAGGTATCCGTGTGATTTTCAGAGTAAAGCAGGGTGCGAACTCGAATGTCGTACTGAACACATTGTTCAAATACACCCCTCTCCAGTCAAGCTTTGCCATAAACAATGTGGCGCTCGTGAAGGGACGTCCTAGAACAATGACCCTCAAGGACATAATCAGAGTGTTCGTGGATTTCAGACACGACGTCATTGTCCGCAGGACCAAGTTCGAGCTTGAGAAGGCGAAGAAGAGAGCCCACATATTGGAAGGCTTGCTTAAGGCGATCGATGTCATTGACGAAATCATCAGAATCATCAGAGCTTCCAAGAATGTGGATGAGGCCAGGACAACCCTCATGAGCACATTCGGATTCTCAGAGGCCCAGGCCAGCGCTATTGTCGAGATGAGACTCCGCCAGCTCACAGGACTCGAAAGGGAAAAGCTTCAGGCAGAATTCGACGAAATCGAGAAGTTCATCGCTTACTGCAACGATGTCCTTGCCAATGTTTCAATGCAGATGGATATCATCAAACAGGAGACGATGGAACTCAAGGCGAAGTACGGAGACCCGAGAAGGTCAATGATAGTACCTTCAGCCGGAGAGTTCAGAGTAGAAGATTTCTATGCTGATGACGACATGGTCATCACCCTGTCACACTTCGGATATATAAAGAGAACCCCTCTCGCAGAGTACAAGACCCAGAACAGAGGCGGCGTCGGAATGAAGGGAAGCGCTACCAGAGATGACGACTTTATCGAGCATCTCTATGTTGCCAACATGCACAGCACGATGCTGTTCTTCACGGAACAGGGCAAGTGCTTCTGGCTCAAGGTATATGAGGTTCCGGAAGGCTCCCGCTCTACGAAGGGAAGGGCTATCCAGAACGTGCTCAGCATCCCTGACGACAAGATCAAGGCCATCATCAATGTTCCTACATTGACCGATGAGGACTATATAAACAATCACTACATCATCCTCAGCACCAAGGAGGGAATCATCAAGAAGACCTCCCTCGAGGCTTACTCGAGACCTCGTGCGAAAGGTGTCAATGCCGTCAATGTCCGTGAGGGTGACGAACTCCTCGAGGCGATCCTTACAGACGGCAGGTCAGAGGTCCTTATCGCCAGCCGCAACGGCCGCTGCGTGAGGTTCGACGAGACTGACGCAAGACCTCTCGGAAGAACGGCTACCGGAGTACGTGGCATCAATCTTGATGAAGATGACTCTGCCATCGGTATGGTATGCTATGAGCCTGAGGCAGAAGATGCTGCAGAACACACATTGCTCGTTATCGGTGAGAAGGGTCTCGGAAAACGTACCGATTTCGAAGAATACCGCAAGACCAGCCGTGGCAGCAAGGGTGTCCGCACCATGAACATCACTGAAAAGACAGGAAAACTTGTAGCCATGAAGAACGTTACTGAGGACAACGACCTGCTTATCATCACACAGTCAGGACTGATCATCAGAATGGCTGTATCCGATATCGCTCAGTCAGGACGTAACACCCAGGGCGTTAAACTTATCAACATCAGGGACAACGACTCCATCGCTTCAGTTTCTGTCGTGGCGAAGAGCGAGGAAGACGAGCAGCCTGCGGCACCGGAGAACGGGACAGCCGAGGGTATCCAGTCTGAAACTCCTGTAGAAGGGCAGGACGGACAGACTCCCGAAGTACAGGAATAACAAATATTAAACATAACTATTGCGTATGAAAAAGATTCTTCTCGCATTGGCAGTTCTCGCCTCTATGCAGGTGGCTAATGCACAAGTAAAGTCTGCAGCGGATGCAAAGAAGGCTGTTGAGGCTGCCGAGGCTGCTGCAAGCAACGAAAAGAAAGCTATCAAGACTGCTACCTGGATTAAACTCGGCCAGGAGTATGTGAAGGCTTATGATGCTCCTACAGGAAATATCATTCCTGGTTCCAGCAAGACTGAGCTCGCTCTCATGATGGGTTCAGAGAAACCTGTTTCTACAGAGGCTGTCGAAATTCAGGGTACTCCTTATACAAAAGAGGTATATGCTGACAAGAACCTCTATTTCAATGCCAACGGACAGCTCGCTGTCATTGAAGTTACAAAGCCGGTTTATGCTGACGCTCTCGAAAAGGCAATTGCCGCTTACCAGAAGGCATACGATCTCGACGCAAGCCATGCAAAGAGCAAGGATATTGCAGCCGCTTTCGATCTTATCGGACAGAAGTACAATACTGAGGCCTATAACAAGTACACTCTCGGTGACCTTGCATCTGCAAGCAAATACTTCGAGAAGGCTGCTGAGGTAGAGGCTCTCGCACCTCTTTCAAAGATTGATACGACTTCTATCTACAATGCAGGTTTCACCGCATGGGCAACAAAGGACATGTCCAAGGCGAAGGAACTGTTCGAGAAATGCTACAACCTCGGCTACTACTATGAGGGCGGTGAGGTTTTCGCAAAACTCGCTGACGTAGATACACTCAATACAAAGAAATATCTTGAGGAAGGTTTCGAAAAATTCCCTCAGAGCCAGAGCATTCTCATCGGTCTGATCAACTACTACCTGAAGAGCAACGAGAGCACTGACAGACTTTTCGAACTTCTCGACAAGGCAAAGGCAAACGAGCCTAACAACGCTTCTCTCTTCTATGTTGAGGGTAACATCCGTTCACAGCTCGGCGATACCGAGAACGCTGTAAAGGCGTACAGAAAATGCGCAGAGATCAACCCTGAGTATGAGTATGGCTTCATCGGTGAGGGAACAATGTACTACAACAAGGCTATCGAGGTTCAGACAAAGGCTCAGGACGAGCTTGATGACACCAAGTACATGGCACTCGTAAAAGAGTTCGAGGAAGACCTCAAGGCTTGTATCCCTGCATTCGAGAAAGCATTCGAAGTTACCAAGTCAGAACAGGTCAAGGCCGGTGTGGCTGAGTACCTCAAGAACGCTTACTACCGTTTCCGTGACGAAGGCGCCGATTACAAGGCAGGTTACGAGAAATATTCTACATACGGCAAATAATCCGTCTGTATTATTATAACATTGATGCCGTCCCGTGAGTTTCCGCGGGACGGTTTTGTTGTGTATTTAGTAACATGAAAAAACCGGAGCTCCGATTGATGCGGGGCTCCGGTTTTCGTTATGGTCAAAGGACTAGTAACCAGGGTTCTGGTAGAGTCCGTCAGGATTCAGGATGTGCTGAGTATGAGGAATCGGCAGATAGTAATCCGTGTTGTCATACTCGGTAGCGCCGTCCTTCTTCATGAGGTCCAGCATTTCGGCCTTGGTGTAGCCGCGCTTCATGTCGCTGTAGGCCTTGAACTCGTAGACGAACTCTCTCCAGCGCTCTGTATAGATGGCATCGCGGAGAGCTGTTCCGGTAGGAGTTACGCTGGGAAGGCCTGCACGGTTGCGGACCATGTTCAGATATTCCTGAGCCTTGGCTGCCTGGTTGCTGTGATAATAAGCCTCAGCCAGCATCAGGGCTACATCAGCATAACGGAGAACGACATTGTTGCAGCCGTAATATCCTGAAGGATCGAGGTCACGGTATTTCAATGTATAATAAGTGTCGCTACCCTTGTGGGTTCCACGTGCGATAAGTTTGGACATACGCAGGTCACCTGCCTCATTGTAAAGACTTGTCGTCTTGTTGAACGGCATGAAATGACTTCCGGAAGATGCCTTTCCGTTCACTTCCTTTGAAGGATCATTGATATCGGTAGGGCGGAACTGCGTGTTGTAGGATGAGTTGGCAGAGTTTGAACCGCCGATGAACACCAGCTGGAAGATACCTTCGGCAGCAGTTGCCTGCTTGTCCACATCCCAGATTTCCGTAAGGTCCACATTCTTGAAATCACCGAACGGCTTCTTGCTCCATGCAGCAGTAAGCTGGGTGATGGCAGTCTTGCAGAGTTCCTCCTTCTTGGCAGCGAAGTCCTCGTCCGTAGCCATCTGGAGAGCAGCTTTTGCCCAGAGAGCCTCGGCAGCGACCTTGGATGCACGACCGCAGTTGGCAGCTGTCTGAAGGTCAGGAAGCTTGCTGGAAACAACGAACTCACAGTCGTCGAAAATGGCCTGGTAAACGGTCTCCTTAGGCTGACGGACATTGGCTTTGTTCACACCGTCCAATGTCTCTATCTTGCTGAGGACCACAGGGACAGGACCCCAGTCGCACACGAGGGTATAGTAGCAGAGAGCACGTACGAACCTGACTTCAGCCTCAAGCTGTGACCTTACGTCAGCAGATGAATACTTGATGTCATCAATATGCTTGAGCACGACATTGGCGCGGTCAATACATTTGTAAATGGCGTTCCAACGGCTCAGCACCATCTGGTTGCCGGCCTGCACGGTACAGTTGTCGAACTGTGCATTTTCACCGCCACCGACACCGGTATCCGGGAAAGTAAGGAATCTCGCCTTGTTCTCTTCGAAATAGCAGGCGCTGCTTCCCATGAAGTTGCCCTCCTTGAGGACTGCATATACTCCATTCACGGAATTCTGGATATCCGTGAGGGAAGTGTAGTAGTTGGCTGTCGTGACAGCGTTCGGGTCCGAGAGATTCAGAAAATCACTGCAGGATACAGCCGCTGCTGAAATTGCAATAATTGAAAATAGTTTATTGAGTTTCATAGTCATATTCATTTAGAAAGTAAGTTTGAAACCAGCGGTGATAACCCTAGCCACAGGATATGAACCCCAGTCGAAACCAGGCATCATGTTGGCATTGGACTTGTTCTCGGCAACGGTCTTTCCTCCGGTAGAATACTGGTCAACCTCAGGGTTGAAGCCACGATAGTTGGTGAGGGTGAACAAGTTGTCGCCGTTCACATAGACACGGAGGCCCTGGATATGGAGTTTCTCGCAGACCTTCTTAGGGAAGGTGTAGCCTATGCTTGCGGTAGAAAGACGCAGATAATCGGCATCGTCGATATAACGGTCGGAAATCTTCATGCCGGTATTCTTGTTACCATGACGGAAAGCTCTTGGAACATAACCGTTACCAGGCTCTGCATCACTCTTCCATCGGTTGCGGACTACGCCGTACTGGTTACCTGAACCCTCCATGTTGTAGCAATAGTAGTCATTGAAGTTGATTACCTGTGCGCCGACTGAATATGTGAAACCGAGGGCGATGTCGAAGTTCTTGAAGGAAATTGCAGTGTTGAAACCGCCTGTAAAATCAGGATATGGATTACCGATGATTTCGCGGTCAGCCTCGGTAATCTTATTGTCTCCGTTGGTGTTGTGGTAGATGACGTTACCAGGCGAGAGATACTCGAGTGCATAGTCAGGAACTGCAGGTCCCTTCAGAACGTATCCTTCAGGGAATGATTTTCCGTTGGCCTCGAACACCTCGCGGTCTTTCAGAACGTTCTGATAATCAGCCTCTGACATGATGCCGTCAGTTCTATAGGCAAGGAATGAGCCGATAGGATATCCTACCTTGGTGACATGGGTCTGTGCAGAACGCATGGTGGTGTTGTAGATTTCATCTACACCGTCAGAAAGGTAAAGCACCTTGTTGCGGTTAACGGAAATATTCGTACCGACAGTCCATGTAACAGGACCTTCAAGGATACGTGCGTCGAGCTGGATATCGAAGCCCTTGTTCTGGATCTTGGAATCACCGAGGTTGGTGGTAGTGGATGTAGAACCTGAGATTGAAGGGATTCCGAGCTGATAGAGCACGTCGGAAGTATTGGAGATATAGTAGTTTCCGATAAGGTTCAGACGACCATTGAAGAAACTGAGGTCAAGACCGATATTGGTCTGCTTGGTGGTCTCCCAGCTCAATGTAGGGTCTACGAATGCCTTCTCGTATGCTGTAGAGGTAACGCTGCCGCCCATTGCGGTAGTACCTGTTCCGATAGTGGCGATGGAAGCATAGTTACCGATATTGTTGTTACCGCTCATACCCCAGCTTCCACGGATTCTGAATGTCATTCCAGGGAGCTTATCCTTCAGGAAAGGCTCGTTGGAAAGGGTCCAACCTGCTGAGATTGATGGGAAGTAACCCCATTTGCTCTTGGAACCGAAACGTGAAGAACCATCGGCACGGAAGCTTCCGGTAAGACTGTAACGGTCGCTGTATGAGTAGTTTACACGAGCAAGGTAAGAAAGGAGGTTGTACTCGCTGCTGCTGACGCCATATTCCTCGACCGCTTTAGGGTCTACTGTCGCACTGATGTCAGGAATACGGTTGTCGGTGAACTGCTTGGCCATGATACCGATACTGCTGTAGGTATTGTCCTGGACAGTGAAACCTGCGAGGGCATCGAGACGGTGGGCTCCCCACTTGTGGTTGTAAGCGGCTGTGAACTCACCGAGAGAGTCCTGATTCTTCATCGTTCTGGAAATGGCGTAATGGTTGGAGGTCTCCAATGCGCTGTTGTAAGCGATGTTGGAACCTGAACCGATGCTGTTCTGACGGAACTTGGTATAGGTCTGGTCATACCAGAGACGACCGAGCTGAGCCTTGAGTTTGAGACCGTCGATAGGCTCCCATGTGGCTGATACAGTGAAGTTATGTCTGGTCTTCGTATTCTTGATAGGCAGGTCCTGTGCCACTACAAGAGGAGACTCCGAAGAGTTGATACCCCAGTTCTTTGAGAAGAAGTTCATCCATGAACGTGCCAGTGTTCCTTCAGTATTGTAAGCGGCCCAATCTTCAGCCTTCATGTTACCGTTATTGTTGGCGATTGCCCATGCCTCAGTACCGGTAAGACTGCCGTCATTGTATGCAGGGAAGTTAGGAATCGCTACGAGACAACCCTGTGTTGCGCCATCGGCACCCTCCGAGTTCTCACCGCCGCCGTTGCTTCGTCCGTAGGTCTTCACCTCACGTGTCTTGGTATCTGTCATTGAATAACTTGCAGCCATCGAAAGTCTCTTCGAAATCTGTGCGTCGATATTGACTCTGGCATTGATCTGTCTGTGTTTGGACGGCGCGATGATACCGTTCTGATCGAGATAACCGACAGATGCCATGTACTTGATATTCTTGGTACCGCCGCTTACGCTGACATTGTGACGCATCATACCGGCTCTCTTGAAATACTCGTCCTGCCAGTCGGTGTCATACATGAATGCGGTGGAAGCATAGTCATTCTTGCTGAAATCCCAGAAGAATGGTGAAAGACCGATATTGTCCACACCCTGGGTAATTCCGGCAGCTTTCAGTTTCGCAACACGGGTAGCATTGTCATCCTTAGGGTCGTAAGCTACACCACCCTTCTGGCAATATGCCCAGTAAGAGTTGTTTCTGGCCTCGACATACAACTCGGCGAATTCACGCGCGTTGAGAAGGTCGACCTTGCGTCCGAGAGTCTGCACGCCATAAGAGAAATCGTAGGTCACGGTAGCCCTTTCATTGTCACGTCCTCTCTTGGTGGTGATGAGAACGACGCCGGAAGCACCACGTGAACCGTAGATTGCAGCTGATGCGGCATCCTTGAGGATTTCGATGCTCTCAATATCGTTAGGGTTGATGAAATCATCATCCGCTACGGGATAACCATCTACGACATAGAGAGGAGAAGTGCTGGCTGTCAGTGAGTTGACACCACGGACGCGGATATTCACGCCTGCACCCGGTGCACCGTTTGACTGACGGATCTCGACACCTGCCACGCGGCCCACAAGAGCCTGACCGACTGTAGCGGTAGATTTCTGAAGTTCGTCACTCTTCACTGATGCAATAGAACCGGTGAAGTCGCTCTTACGCATCGGCGCATAACCGACCACGATAGTCTCATCCAGGAAATTCGTGTCTTCAATCATGACGATGTCAATCCTGCTTTTCCCTGTCAGTTTCACTTCCTGGGAAACGAATCCGAGACAATCATAAACGAGGGTCTCGCCTTCAGCAGCTGAAATAGAGTAAGTTCCGTCAACCTCGACGATGGTTCCGCGGGTAGTGGCGCCCTTTACGATGACGCTTGCACCTACCAGAGGATCACCTGATTCCGACTTGACAGTACCGGAAATTACAACTCGGTCTGTCTGGGCGAACACGGTAAGACCCGTGAGAGCCATCACACAGCAAGCTGCAATGATACGCAAAAAAGCTTTCATAAACATAGGTATTAATAGTTGGTGTTATTCTATATTGGAATGTGGTTGAATCACAAGAATTCCGCTTATGTGAGGCGGATAATTAATTGGTTGGCCGAAAGGCGCATGACAGAAGTTTCAGGTATATGTATTGGTCATTTTTATCGTTTTATACCCACAAATGTAATATTTTTTTCACATATCCGACACTTTCTTCGACTATTTTTAATCATTTAATATTCTATGATGATTCTGCACTTTCCGGACAGGTCCTCATGAGAAATCCGATATCCGTCCATCGGGCGGCCATTGACATAGATTCCACGGATGATGTCATCCGGCGACTTGCGGCTCCTG
This sequence comes from Bacteroides sp. CAG:770, assembly GCA_000435075.1. GTDB lineage: Bacteria > Bacteroidota > Bacteroidia > Bacteroidales > UBA932 > Cryptobacteroides. Next base: position 58,288 of record FR890602.1, read on the forward strand.
GTTTTTATGGAAATATCCGATTCGTCGTTCTTTATACGGATTTTATCATACAGAGGAGAGAACATTTCATAGGTAGCATCCCCGACCACTACCGGGTAGAATCCCATTGAACTGAATATATACCAAGCGCTCATGGTGCCGTCATCCTCGTCCATTTCCGGCGCGAGTCCGTCCGGCGCATTGCGGAACGCCCTTCCGACGAAAGGCTCCGGGTATTCAGCATTGCCCCCATAAATGTGAATCATTTCGTCGTCCGTAAGCAGGGCTCGCACAAGCCGCTGAGTTTCAGCTGGATTACCGAAGATATTGAACAGGAACGGTGTGTGGATATCCGGCTCATTGCCCTGATTGAACAAGTGCTTGCCGAAGAACTCCTCCAGTTCTTTCTCCAGCTTCTCCCGCCCTTCCAGCGCAATCATCTTGTCAATGCAGTGCGGTACTGCCCAGCGGTATTGCCAGCGGCTTCCCTGATACAGCCCGTTGCCCTTCATCTTCACGAAATCATCCGTAATCGTCATGAATTCCGAAGGCCAGACCGCCATGAAAATCGAGTCCGCCCTGTCCGCATACACGCGCGCCTCATTATCCTCGCCGAGTATCCGGGCAATGTTGCCAAGCGCCCACAGGTCATAGGAACTTTCCAACTTCTGGTCAGGAGTCCTCATCGGCAGCCTTTCCGCCTCCTCCTTCATGCCGGGGTATGCGACTTCGAGACAGTGTTTGTCTGCAGCGCCGCGACGGTATGCGTCAAGCAGCATTATCACGGAATGCTCCGTCCTCACGGTAGGCACGGATTCATGCGGAGTCGCCCAGTCGCGTTTCCCGGTCCGGAAGATATCCGCCATCGACCTGCTGATGTCACGCATTGCCACAGGGTCGATCAGGCAAAGCAGCGGGAATTTCGAGCGGAAGGAATCCCATATGGACCAAGAACTGTAATACGTAAATCCCTCAGCATCATATATTTTACCGTCAGTCCCCTTATACTTCCCATAAGATGTCGCCATCATCGGACTGAGATAGAGCCTGTACATCAATGTATAGAACAATGTCTTCTGCTCCAGCGTGCTCCCCTTCACGCTGATACGGTCCAGCTTGCTTTTCCACGCCGCTACCGCATCCGCATGTATCTTCTTGAATGTCAATGCTGCCGCATCTGCCTGGATGTCATTGGCCTCCTTACGGCCCACCGGCGATACCGCTACCCTGAATTCGACCGACTTCGCGTCTTCCGCAAAGCGCAATGTCGCCGTCCCGTCATCCCTGCGGACAATGTGGAAGTCACTATCCGTAGAGACATTGAAATATAATTTATAGGAGCCGCGTGCGCAGGCGGTAGGAGCCTCGACCCAGCCCTCTATCATTGACGGGGACGTGATGTCGAAGCAGCATTGCACGTTCCTGGTGTCGATGGAAGAGGCGAAATTGATGAAGAATGTGCGGTTGCCGCCGGCTGGAAGCTGGTATTTTTCGATGGCCATGTTCAATGTTGCCGTCAGTTCCGCCCTCACGCCGTTGTCAAACGTTGCCGCGTAAAAACCGGGATGTGCTGTTTCCGTGCCCTTGACAATGTTCAGCGGAGTGCCCTCTGACGCCGGTCTGATGCTCAGGTTGCCGCCCGATCCGGAGCAGCCGATTCCTGAAACACGGTTTATGGAGATTCCGCTCACGGCAGGAACGCTGAAGTCATATCCTGCATGCTGGTTCGGGTCGCTGTCGGGGCAGACGGAAATCATTCCCAACGGGCATGCGGCTCCCGGGGCCATCTGGCCATGGTCCCCTGAAGTTCCCAGAAACATGTTGACATAACGGGCGTTGTCGGCATTGATATTCGCAAAAGAAATAGCTGCCAAAGCAATGACAAGAATCGCTTTCTTCATAATAAATGTGGTTTTTATGGGGCACAAATTTAGAAAAACTTTTCGTTTTTGTAAGTAAGCGCAATGAGGCTGACCCAAAAGGGTTGGTCCTGACTTTGACAGTTAAAAATTCCCTATCTTCTTAACGCTTGATTATCAGCAATATATAAAAAACAATATTTTTTTTAGGGTGAATCGCGTCACCTTTGCGTACCTTTGCAGGTATGTTTGTACGCAAAAGACGCAATAAATCAGGTACGACCAGCGTGGTGGTCGTCGACAAAAGTTCAGGCCGTTTCAAGGAATTGACTACGATTGGCGTAGCCTCCACTTTAGAAGAAATTGCGGAACTTGAGATAAAAGCTCGGCGTTGGATAGATCATTATGGCGGACAGCAAACGTTCGACTTTGAAGAGTCAGAGAA
>FR890603.1:0-9181 GCA_000435075.1 Bacteroides sp. CAG:770
GGTGTAAGAAAACGTCATTTTTTGCACCATTTTGAAAAATTTGAACAAACGGGGTAAAATCAGGCCGTTTTTTACCCCGTTTTGTTCTCTGCTCGGCTACGGAATGATCACTTATACCAGTAATAATCCTTTAATCCGCGTCATCCCGAATCAGTAAGTCACTCCTGTCTACCGGAACTGGACCATCACAAATGCCGGTTATGGTATCTTTTCCGCGTGCCAATCTCTTGAATATTCCACAAAATGTTTATTTTTGTAAGATGTATCGTGTCGCTGGCAGGGAATTGCCGGCCTAGAAACGATAGGACGAAATAACAGATGAAAAAAGGAATTTTATTCTTGGCCGCATTGATGAGTGCGGCAATGGCCTATGGGCAGAATCCGGAATATCTGCCGGAATGGAAGGAAGGTTATCTGGACATCCACACAATCGCTACCGGACGTGGCGATGCGGCGTTGATAATCATGCCTGACGGAACTACTATGATGATTGATGCTGGAGACAATGCCAAGGCAAAAGATACCCAGCACCCTGATGCAACCAAGAAACCGGGCGAATGGCAGGCGATATATATAAAGCATTTCCTGAAACAGCTGCCGGATAAGGAAAACCTTGATTATGCGATGGTTACGCATCTTCATAATGATCATATCGGAACTATAAAGGATGCTCTGCCGGGGACACACGGATACGACCTGTCAGGAATGACATTGGTAGGAGAAAAAATCCACTTCAATAAATTCGTTGACAGGGCATATCCAGAATATGATTTTCCATCAAAACAGAAGGTGCTCAATGCCGACAAGGGCTTCATGCCACATTACATTAACTTCGTGAACTATATTGCACAGCACGGAACAGTCGCAGAAAAATTCCAGGTGGGAAGCAGGAAACAGTTCACGATGGTCCATAACCCTAAACCATACGCCAAGGAATTTGAAATCAGGAACTTGGCGGCCAATGGGGAAGTGTGGACAGGACGGGGAACCAAGTCCGAGAAGATGTACAGCGGAGACACGGGACTCTTCGACGAAAACATGAACTCTTGCGCGATCAGACTGCGTTACGGAAAATTCTCGTACTACAATGGCGGAGACCTCTCGGGAGGTAACTGGCCGATTTACAAGTCACAGGAAAGAGACTTCGAAACTCCGGTGGCTAAGGTCTGCGGAAAGGTGACGGTTATGAAGGCGAACCACCACGGATATTTCGACACCTGCAACGCATTCTTCCTCCAGACATTGTCACCACAAGTCATTATCATTGACGCACGTAGCGAGAATCATCCGGTCGTATCCACGATGACAAGAATCTGCGATCCGCAGGTATGGAGAGGCGACAGAGACTATTACATTACAGTGGACCAGTCGAGGAAGAAACTCGGAGAGGAACTGTGGAGCAAGTTCAAGCCGTGGGGCCATATCGTCGTGAGAGTCTATCCGGGCGGAAACAGCTACCAGATGTTTGTTCTCGACGCGGACAGTACAGACTACCACGTGATATACAAGTCTGACGTAGTGAACCTCTGACAATCGGCAGGGGCACAGTTCTGAAGGCTCTGATGTCTGCAAGTTACGGAAGACCACCGGACATCGTGAACGCTACGGGGCTGAAACCACTGAGACTGGATGGGACCTCTGGCAATCAGGCCGGAACAACAGCCGTAACCGACTGGCATTGAATACACAAACACTTTATAGATTATATGAAAAACATTACCAAAATGCTATTGACATTGGCATCAGCCGCTGCCGTAACATCATGCGGCAATGGAAGCAAGTCAGCAGACGAGAACTTCAAGTATCTCATCGATGAATTTGCAGACGTGAAAATTATGCGTTACCAGATTCCTGGATGGGAAAAGCTGTCGCTCCAGCAGAAAGAATACATCTATCATCTGAGCGAAGCAGCGAAGTACGGCTGGGACATCTACTGGGACCAGAACTGCAAAGAAAACCTGGCAGTCCGCAAAGTCCTCCAGAACATCGTGGAATGCTATGAAGGTGACAGGACCACCAAGGAGTTCGGACAGCTGATGACATATATCAAGCGAGTGTTCTTCAGCAGCGGTATCCATCACCACTATGGAGAAGAGAAATTCTTCCCTGAGTGCAGCCAGGAATACTTTCGCTCCATCATGGAAGCGGTAGGCGAGGGCGAAAAATGTGAGGCCATCCTTCCTGTAATTTATTCACCTGACCTGTATCCGTACAGACGCTCATCTGCAAGCGAGGGCGATATCGTGGCCCTTTCTTCAGTCAATTTCTACGAAGGCGTGACCAGAGACGAAGTCGAAAATTACTACGCAGGTATCATTGACCCGAACGACCCTAGACCTATTTCCTATGGTCTCAACACAAAGGTTGTGAAGGGCGCAGACGGCGTCATCCGCGAGGAAGCATGGAAAGTCGGCGGCATCTACGGCCCGGCATTGGAGAAGATTTGCGAGGAACTCGAGAAAGCAAAGGCCGTGGCTGAGAATGAGACTCAGAAGAAGGAAATATCTGAGCTTCAGGAATATTACAGGACCGGCGACCTGAAACTTTGGGACCAGTACAACATCACTTGGGTCAATGACACCCTCGGCATCGTGGACTTCACCAACGGTTTCGTGGAGGACTACAACGACCCTCTCGGAAGAAAAGCTTACTGGGAGTCTGTTGTCAATGTCAAAGATTCTGCCGCTTCAGCCCGTACCGAAGTGTTGAGTTCGAACGCGCAGTGGTTTGAGGACAATGCCCCAATCGACCCTCGTTTCAAGAAGAAGAGCGTGAAGGGTGTTTCCGCTAAAGTCATTGACGTTACCTGCCTCGGTGGCGGCTGCTACCCTGCAACTCCTATCGGAATCAACCTCCCGAATGCTGACTGGATCCGCAAGGAGCACGGCTCGAAGTCTGTGACAATTGCCAATATTACCCACGCCTATGACGCTGCAGCCAACGAGTCGCCTAAGTCAGTGCTCGAGGAATTCGCATACTCAGATGAGGAAAAGTCAATGATGAAGAAGTATGGCGCGTATGCTGACGAGATTCACACTGACCTTCACGAGTGCCTCGGACATGGTTCAGGACAACTTCTTCCGGGCGTGTCAACTTCTGCAATGGGCGAGTATGCTTCTGCCCTCGAGGAAGCCAGAGCAGACCTCTTTGGACTCTATTATATCGCTGACCCTAAGCTCGTTGAACTTGGTATCATTTCAGCGGAGGCATACAAACCTCATTATGCGAACTACATCCGCAACGGTCTCATGACACAGCTCACCCGCATTGAGCTCGGCCGCAAGATTACTGAGGCACACATGCAGAACCGTCAGCTCATCGCTGCTTGGTGCTACGAGCAGGGCATGAAGGACAATGTCATCGAGAAGAAGGTCAAGGACGGCAAGACTTATTTTGTTGTCAATGACTATGAGGCGCTCCGTGGTTTGTTCGGCAAGCTTCTGGCTGAGATTCAGCGAATCAAGTCAGAGGGTGATTACGAGGCTGGCAAGAATCTTATCATGAAGTATGCTGTCGATGTGGATCCTGAACTTCACAAGGAGGTTTTGACACGTTATGCTGCTCTCGGTCTTAAGCCTTATGGCGGTTTCGTGAATCCGGATATCGTGCCGGTAGAGAAGGATGGCAAGGTAGTGGATTACGAGGTCGTTTATCCTGACGACTACATGGGCCAGATGCTCGAGTACTGTCATAAATATAGTGTATTGTAGCGCCTTATGGCCACGTTATATAACTCTACCGAGGAATATATCAAAGGTTTCAGGACATACCTTCGCTTGGAGCGGGGTATGTCCTTAAATACTTATAATTCATATAGTTCGGACGTGAAGGAATTCGCGTCGTGGCTTGATTCGGAGTCCGGTCCCGGAGTAACATTGGAAAAAACCGCGGGCGAGAACATCAGGCAATACCTGGGCACCCGCATTGACCCTAACGAAGGACCGGCGATAACTGGCAGGACGCAGGCCCGGATTCTCAGCTCGCTCCGGTCATTCTTCGGCTGGCTCCAGATAGACGGCGTCATTGCGGAAAATCCGTGCGACGGCATTGACACCCCCAAAATCGGCCGCTACCTCCCCTCAGTGCTCTCTATTGATGAAGTCAATGACATTATGAACTCCGTTGACCAATCCAAGTGGGGCGGCGTACGCGACAGGGCTATCCTCGAACTGCTTTACGGATGCGGACTCAGAGTTACGGAAGTGTCCGACATGAAAATCTCAAATATCTATCTGCAAGAGAAATTCGTCAGGGTAGTCGGAAAGGGCAACAAAGAACGTGTCGTTCCTATGGGTGACCCTGCAGCGGAGGCAGTTGCGGCATATCTGGCGGTCCGTCCGGAGCCCGCGGATGCGAAGTCCGAAGATATTCTTTTCCTGAACAAATCCGGCAGGCAGCTCAGCCGCATATCCGTTTTCAACATGGTGAAGAAACAGGCCATGCTGGCAGGGATAACCAAGGAAATATCTCCGCACACCTTCCGGCACTCCTTCGCGACGCACCTTATCGAAGGCGGAGCAGACCTGCGAGTCGTACAGGAAATGCTGGGGCACGAAAGCATTCTTACAACGGAAATCTACACGCATCTGGACAGCACAACATGGCAGAACGACATCCTGGAACATCATCCGCGAAAGGATGACAGCGATATCTGATTATTTGGCACCTGAGATGAAACTATCCGCTTGGGATATCTGAAAATTTGTTATTTTTGCATGTTGGGTGTTTCTAAACGACAATAGTTTGCCATGGGAAAGCTAAGATTTCAGACGCCTGCAAAGACAAAGATTATGAGAGGAAAGAAACAGCTGGTCAATATTATACGGGCGGCATTGGCATCATTGCTTATGTTGTCGGCGGTGGCGTGTGACAAGACATTTGATGACATGCCGGGAAACAAAGGGACAACACCGGTGCGGGACGTGACGCCCGAAAAAGCGCAGGTGATGATCCTGTATTCCGCCGGATTCAACTCCCTGTGTGCTGCCCTTGAGGATGATGTCAATGATATAAAATCCGGCTATCTCCCGTTGGTAGGGTCAATGTCAAAGGCGGTTCTGGTTTATTCCAGAAGGCTGTCAGAGACAGGAAGATACACGGACAGAACGCCATCATATCTTATAAGGCTTTCCGCGGACGGATGGGGGAAAGTGATTTCGGATACCCTTAAAACCTGGCCTGAAACGGACGAAGCTGTGTCTGCATCTACCATGACCGACGTTCTGGAAACCGTGAAAGGACTCTATCCTCATGCAAGTTACGGAATGGTCTTCTCGTCACATGGAAGCGGATGGCTGCCATCAGGCTATTATTCTACTGGCAAGATTACGGCAGGTACCGCCGGACTCCAGGCTGTCCCTTACATTGATCCGAACTCAGATGGTTCGATGCCAAGGGTGAAAAGCATTGGCATTGACAATATTACGAGCAGGAATACCTATGAAATGGAAATCGAGACTTTCGCGCAGGCACTGCCGATGAAATTTGATTACATTATCATTGACGCTTGCCTGATGGGCTGCGTCGAGGTGGCCTATGCGTTGAAAGACAAGTGCGACAAGCTCGTTTTCTCGCAGGCGGAGGTTCTGGAAGACGGGCTGTGCGACTATACGACATTGACACAGAGAGTCTTGAAGCCGGTCGAGCCGGACCTTTACAACCTCTGCGAAGACTCATACCGGCACTATAAGAATCAGGATGACCCGATTTACAGGTCATTGACAATATCAATGATAGACTGCACCCGCCTGGACGGGCTGGCAGAGTCTTGCAAGTCGCTGTTTTCCAAGTACCGCAACCAGATTTCACTTGTCAATGCAGCCAATGTTCAGGGCTATTTCCGCGCCAGGAAACACTGGTTCTATGACTTGACTGACATCATCCGCCAGAGCGGTATTCCGGAGGCGGATATGGCTGACTATAACAAAGCGATGTCCGATTGCGTGTTATATAACGCGGCAACGGACACCTTCATAAATTTCGATATCAGAACGCATTGCGGTCTGAGCATGTACCTTCCGGCTGACGGAAATTCAGAACTGGACGAGTTCTACAAGACCTTGTCCTGGAACAAGGCCTCGGGTCTGGTACTCTAATCTTCGCTTTCCTTATTCTCCTGAGCCATAGCCTCATTGTAGCATTGGCGGCACAGAGGCTCATAGATGTCTTTTTCACCGAGGAGCACAAGCTTGTGGCTCTTGGACAGACGATGTGAATGGTTGGCAAGATTACCGCATTTCACGCAGATGGCATGGACTTTCTGGACGTCCTCGGCGATTGCCATGAGACCTGGGATAGGACCGAAAGGCTTGCCCATGAAGTCGGTGTCAAGACCTGCAACGATGACTCTTTTACCCTTGTCTGCAAGTGTCTGGGCCACCTCGATGAGGTTTTCGCCGAAGAACTGGGCCTCGTCAATGCCGATGACCTGTGTTTCATCCGAACATTCAAGCATCTTTGCCGCGTCCTTTACCGGGGTGCATGGGATGCTGTGGAGGTCATGGGAAACGACGTCCATGTCAGAATATCTCTTGTCAACAGCCGGCTTGAATATCTCTATTTTCTGGTTGGCGAACTGTGCTCTTTTCAGTCTTCTAATGAGTTCCTCGGTCTTGCCTGAGAACATTGAACCGCATATCACTTCTATGCAGCCTGATTTTATAGGATTTTCAGAATACATGGCTTTTGTTTGAATAGGCTGCGAATTTAACATTTTTTCATGCGTCCGGAAAATTTTTCGGGGAATTTTCATGTCGGGTCAATATTTTTTCAGAGTTTTCCATGCTGCTATTCCGATTGTCGCAATTAAAACGTAATTTTGTGTGATATGTGTTCCGTATATGCGGAACATGAACTGTGTAATTTGTAACCTTGCGGAAAATGGACAACCAGAAGGAATTGTTGGCTGAACTTGAGCGCGGCCTGTCCGAACTTAAGGAAAAGATAGCCGTGATGGAAAAGCTCATAGCGGAATATAACGGAACGGAAACCTCTGATTCTGAGGAGAATGGTGAAGTGGCCGAACATATAGAACTCGTTCATGAAGATTTCTTGCCGGAGATTTCCGAGGCGGTACAGGAAGAAACTGCGCCTGAGATTATCGCTGTGGAAGAGAGGTCTGCGGAAGCCGTTCTTGAGGAGCCTCAGCCTGAAATCCATGAAGAGGACATGCCGGGTGCCGCAGTTGAGGCTGAACCTGAGACGGCTGCTGAGCCTGAGGCCAATGCCGGTACGGAAATTCCTGCTGCGGAAGAGGATGCGCCTGAAAGCGTATTCGGGGAACTCTGGGGAGAAGCGAAGCCTGCAGCCGCCAAGAAGCCTGTGTCCAGGACATTGAATGATGTCAATGCTGCCAGGGTCCACAAGGCTGTCATTGACTCAAGGCCTGACAAGCCGCGGTGGTACACCGATATCCCGGGCTCGGAAGTGAAGGACGTCAGAAGCGCTATTTCCCTCAATGATAGGGTGTTGTTCATCTGCAGCCTGTTCCGTGACGACTCGATGCTGTTCCAGGATGTGGTGAACCGCATAAATTCATTCCCTACATTGGAAAAGGCGGTGGAATATCTTTCGGAGACATTCCCTGAGTGGGATATTTATTCGGACAATGTTCACAGGTTTATGATGGCTGTAAGGCGTAAGATACGTCAGAACAGCTGATTACGTGCTGAGTAATCCTTAAAAAATAACTTGGTAATCTTTGCTCGTCTTTTCGGTCTATATTCCTTTTTTCATCAGTCGTGTACGTCCAGTACACTCCATCTTCGAAAAGAAATCTATCCTCGAAAATCCTTCACAAATCTTTACCAACATATTTTTTCATGCTTACTGAAAGACAATGGAGACAACAGGAAAACTATACATCGTTCCGACACCTGTCGGAAATCTCGAAGATATGACTTACAGGGCCGTGAAAGTCCTTCAGGAGGCGGACCTTATTCTGGCGGAGGATACCAGGACCAGTTCTGTACTGCTGAAACATTACGACATCCACGGAAAACTGCAGTCACATCATAAATTCAATGAACATCAGACCGCTTCCGTCATCAAGGACAGGATTCTTGCAGGTCTGAACGTGGCTCTTATCAGTGATGCCGGAACTCCAGGAATTTCGGACCCCGGATTTCTGCTGGTCAGGACATGCGCAGCGGAAGGAATTGAAGTACAGACACTTCCCGGAGCAACGGCATGTATTCCGGCGATTGTCTCGTCCGGACTTCCATGCGACAGATTCTGCTTCGAGGGCTTTCTTCCGGTGAAGAAAGGCCGCCAGACTTTGCTGAAGGCGCTTTCCGAGGAGACAAGGTCAATGATTTTTTACGAGTCCCCTTATCGTCTTGTCAAGACTCTGGAGCAGTTTTCCGAGTTCTTCGGTCCTGACAGGGAGTGTTCTGTGGCAAGGGAAATATCCAAGGTCCATGAGGAACACCGCAGGGGAACATTGGCAGAGGTAGCGGATTGGTTCCGTGAGCATGAGCCTAAAGGCGAAATCGTAATAGTCGTTGCGGGTGCACCTGCACGCAAGCGCAAGGAGTCCAAATATGACGAAGACGAAGAATAACTGACATCCGGAAGAGGATACCGGAGGTCAATGTAATGTATCTTTTCGGGGCGGGTGGCTTGGAAAGACAATGTCTGAACAGAAAAGGAAACAACGTGTTTCCGCATCATTTGTAACGGGGGCGATTGCCCTTGCATTTCTAATTATCGGTTATCAGACAGCTTTGTTTGTGCACAGGGCTGCCACGCTTAAAATTTTGTCCGGAGCGACCGCTCCGGATACGGTTTTCGTGATAGAAAGTCCGGTGAAAGAAGTGCCTGTCAATCAGCATGGTAGCATTGACAAAAGGCGTGGGGAAACCCGGGCCGAAAGGCATTATGCCAAACGTCAGGAACAGGCGGAGAAGGTGATAAGGACGTTCACGCCACGTACTTACGAATCATTCAGGTTTAATCCGAATACGGTTTCAGTGTATGACTTGTGCCGTCTGGGATTCACGGAGAAGCAGGCGGAATCCATTGCCTCATACCGCAGAAAGGGAGGCCGCTTCTGGAGACCGAGTGATTTCGCCAAGTCTTATGTGGTGTCTGATACCTTGTTCCGGAGATTGGAAAAATACATTGACATACCCCTTGTCGATATCAATGTTGCGGATTCGGCGGCTTTTGACGCTCTTCCCGG
>FR890603.1:9240-33082 GCA_000435075.1 Bacteroides sp. CAG:770
CCAAGATGGTGTCGTATCGGGAAAAGCTGGGCGGCTATTCTGATATCGTGCAGCTGATGGAGATCTATCATCTTGACAAAGAGAAGTTTGCGAAGTTTTCTGACCTTATAGAGGTGAGGAAGAGACCGGCGCCGTTCAGGCTGTGGTCAATGCCGGCCGATTCGCTCCGCCGGCATCCTTATGTGCGGGATTTCAGAACTGCCAATGCCATAGTGCTTTACAGAAACAATAATCCCCGCTCGTCTTGGACCGTTTCCGGTCTCGAACGTGCAGGGATAATCGACAAGGAGACAGCAATGCGTCTCTCAAGATGTGTTATTGAGTGATGTCTGGGAGCCCCGGCCTAGTCGTGGACGTTCTTGAGTGCCTCTCTGATTTTTGCCTCGATTTCATCGCTGAGCTCGGCATTGTCGGCAATCAGCTGCTTTGTCGCCTCTCGGCCCTGGGCAAGTTTCTGGTCGCCGTAACTGAACCATGATCCGCTCTTGTTGATGATGCCGTACTCGACTCCGAGATCGACAATCTCGCCTGTGTGTGAGATGCCCTCACCATAAACGATATCGAATTCCGCCTTCTTGAAAGGTGGAGCCATCTTGTTCTTTACGACCTTCACCTTGGTGCGGTTTCCGAGAGCCTCTTCGCCATCCTTGATCTGGGTGGTCCTGCGGACATCGATACGTACTGATGCGTAGAACTTCAGCGCGTTACCTCCGGTAGTGGTCTCAGGATTACCGAACATGATTCCGATCTTTTCACGGAGCTGGTTGATAAAGATGCAGCAAGTGTTTGTCTTACTGATATTTGCGGTCAGTTTTCTGAGGGCCTGGCTCATGAGTCTTGCCTGAAGACCGACCTTGTTGTCACCCATCTCACCTTCGATTTCAGCCTTCGGAGTAAGGGCTGCGACTGAGTCAATGACAATGATGTCAATGGCACCTGACCTGATGAGGTTGTCGGCGATTTCAAGTGCCTGCTCACCGTTGTCCGGCTGTGATATGAGGAGCGTATCCAGATTTACACCGAGAGCTTTCGCGTAAGAACGGTCGAAGGCATGTTCCGCATCTATCATCGCTGCAATTCCGCCCTGTTTCTGGGCCTGTGCGATAGCGTGGATAGCCAAGGTGGTCTTACCGCTGGACTCAGGTCCGTAGATCTCTATGATTCTGCCCTTAGGGTATCCTCCGATTCCCAAAGCATGGTCGAGAGCGATGGAGCCGCTCGGTATTACTTGATGTTCATCCCATTGTGGCTGATCTCCCAGCTTCATGATCGTGCCTTTCCCATAGTCTTTTTCAATCTTGTCGATCGTCGCCTGCAGCGCTTTCAGTTTCCCGGTATCAACCTGGGCGCCGGCGTCTTTTACTGCTTCTTTAGCCATAATGTGTTATTTTTTGTTCTTATCTGCGGATTATTCCGCATTCTTTACAAAGATAGAAAAAACGCAGTAATTAGAAATGAAAAATTAGTTAAATTTGTAGAGTTATGAGCGAAGTGATTAAATATAAACTGCTTGGGAAGACTCCCGGGGAGTTGAAGGAAATAGCTGTCCAATGCGGGCTGCCGTCTTATGCGGGCGGCCAGATTGCCCAGTGGCTATACAAGAAGAAAGTAAAGACAATAGATGAGATGACGAACCTTTCCAAGGCGGGAAGGGAGAAGTTGTCGGAGAAATATGAGACAGGAGCGGTTGCCTATTCGGACTGCCGCGAGTCCTCGGACGGTACCAAGAAGTACCTTTTCCCTGTGACTTGCGCTTTCGGGGGCGGACTGAATGGCATTGAAGGGGAGAATCCCGGGAAGGTGGAGTCCAGCAGCATTGAGGCTGTCATGATTCCAGAACTGGACAGGAAGACGCTTTGCGTGTCGTCTCAGGCCGGATGCAAGATGGGCTGCAAGTTCTGTATGACCGGCCGTCAGGGGTTCCATGGCAATCTGTCGGCTGCCGATATCCTTTCCCAGTTCATATCTGTGGATGAGGCTGCTGACCTTACAGGTACCGTATTTATGGGTATGGGAGAGCCGTTGGACAACTATGAGAATGTCCGCAGAGCGATAGAAGTTCTTACTGCCGACTGGGGTTTCGGATGGAGCCCGAAGCGTATAACCCTCTCATCCATAGGTGTTTTGCCTAATCTCAAGCGCTATCTGGATGAAACCAGGTGTCATCTTGCAATCAGTATGCATGATGCCTTCCCTGATGAGCGTGGCGAACTGATGCCGGTCCAGAAGGCTTATCCGCTGAAAGATGTGATTTCGCTTATCCGTCAATATGACTTCACAGGCCAGAGGCGTGTAAGTTTCGAATATACGATGTTTTCCGGTTTTAATGATGACAAGCGTCATGCGGATGGGATTATCCGTCTGCTTTCCGGTCTGGAATGCCGCGTGAACCTCATCCGGTTTCATAAGATTCCTGACTTCCCATATGTGTCTTCTCCTGAGGGGGTTATGGAGGTTTTCCGAGACCGTCTGAACAAGGCCGGCATCACATCGACAATACGTGCTTCGAGGGGTGAGGACATTTTTGCGGCCTGCGGTATGCTTGCCGGAAAACATGGTGACAAATAAGAATATCTGACTAACTGTTAATTTATTGTAGGCTATGCGTGGGAGAATTTTGACATTGTTGGCTGCGCTGACGTCATTTTTATGTGCGTCAATGCCGGTCTTTGCGGACAGTCTGCCGGAAAAACTGGTTCCTGGCATTGACGAAACCCGCGATTCCCTTTCATTGGAGTCTCTGCGGGATTATCTTTCTATGATACGTGAAAAGAGGCCTACAGTTGCATTGGTCTTGAGCGGAGGCGGGGCGAAAGGTGCCTCCCACATCGGAGTCATCAAGTGTCTGGACTCATTGGGAATTCCTGTCGATGTGGTGCTCGGAACCAGCATGGGAGGTCTGATAGGCTCTCTGTATTCCCTTGGCTACCAGCCAGAACAGATGGATTCCATCCTCAGGTCCTTTGACTGGGATGTGGCATTGACGGACAAGGTGCCGCGCGACTACATCTCATACGCTACAAGCAAGTACAAGGAGAAGATTCTTCTCTCGTTCCCGTTCTATTATGCCAAGAAGGACTATGTGGAGCGCATGGAGGAGAATGTCCAATATACCGGCACTGAAAGGAAATATGACCGGATTCATTTTGGCGCGGCCAAGGGTGAGGATGCCACTAGAGTCGTGAGGGATAATCTGCTCGGCAGTTTGCCTTCCGGCTTTGCTTTCGGACAGAATGTGAATAATATATTCAGTTCGCTTACAGTAGGTTATCAGGACAATATGTCGTTCGAGGAACTGCCTATCCCGTTCGTGTGCGTGGCTACTGAAATGGTTACTGCCAAGCCTAAAATCTGGTATGAGGGCAAACTTAATACGGCACTGCGTTCGACAATGTCGATACCGGGAGTATTTGCTCCTGTGAAGACTGACGGAATGGTGCTGGTGGACGGAGGCATGAGGGACAACTATCCTACCGATATTGCGAAGGCCATGGGTGCGGACATTATCATTGGTGTGGACCTTTCGTCCGGTTTCCGTGATTATTCCGGTCTCAATAACCTTGGAGATATCATTTCCCAGGGTGTGGACATGCTCGGCAGGGAGTCGTATGAGAAGAATGTGGGGATTCCTGACGTGACCATCAAGCCTAGTCTGGATGAGTTTACGATGATGAGCTTCGACGACAGGAGCATCAGTACTATCATTGACAGGGGCTATGAGGCAACATTGACACAGATTGACAAACTGGATAGCCTGAAAGCATTGATAGGTCCTTTCCGCACGGAACTTCACAACCGCAGGGCGATTGACATCAATTCTGAGCCGGTGAGGATTTCGAGCGTGGAGATTACCGGCGTGTCTGACAAGGAGTCCCGCTACCTTATGGGAAAGATTGGCATAAGACCGAACCAGACAATCGGAAAAGGTGCCATTGAGGACGCTGTGGCGATGATTTTCGGTACCAATGCCTTCGATTACGTGACTTATGAACTGGTCGGGAAGAGTGAGCCGTTCGGGCTTCTGATTCATTGCAAGAGAGGTCCTATCCATCAGTTCGGAATCGGTGGAAGGTTTGATTCTGAGGAGATTGTCTCGGTGTTGCTGAATTTCGGTCTGAATGTCCACAGGCTTCAGGGACCTGCAGTCGATTTTACCGGAAAGGTGGGTACAAATCCTTATGGCAAGGCTCATTTCTATCTGATGGCGCCTAAGGGGCCTACTCCGAATGCCTCTTTGCTTTTCAAGTGGACTGACCGTAATCAGTTCAAACTTGGTACCAGTGACTATAAGGTGGCCTATTTCAATATGATGCAGGAAATCTACCTTTCGAATATCCGTTGGAGGAGGTTCGATATGAGGGCAGGTATCAGAAATAATTATTTCAAGCTTAATTCCGCGATGACTGACAAGGTTTCCGGAGATTATGATTTCGGACATCTTACAAATAATTATCAGTCAGTGTTCGTCAATATGAGGGCTGATACTTTCGATGATGGTTATTTCCCTACGAGGGGCTTTACTCTCGGAATTGGTTATGAATGGATTTTCCATGGAACCAATTATCATGTGGATCCTTTCCATTCATTGACCTTCGATGTGAAGGCGGTGGCTCAGACGAGGGGTGCGCTCGCGATTATTCCTTCTCTGCAGGCGCGTTATCTCTTCGGAGGTGATCCGACTTTGCCTTATGTCAATGTCATGGGCGGTGCGATTCCGGGCAGATATCTTGACCAGCAGATGACTTTCACTGGAATCAACTATGCTACGGCGTGTGCGAATTTCCTTGCTATAGCGCGTACTGATTTCCGTTTCAAGTTGTTCAAGAACAATTACCTTACGGCGATGTTCAACTATGCTGTTACTGTCGCTGAGATTAAGGATTTCGGAAATGTTGACAAGACTAAGGGCGTGTTCGGGGCCGGTCTCAAGTATTCTTACAACTCCATCATAGGTCCTGTCGAGCTGGATGTCCATTGGGCGTCACGCAAGCAGTACAAGCCTGGTGCTTATCTTAACATTGGCCTTTATTTCTAGAGTATGGATAATGAGTTGTATGTGAAGGTGTTGGGGCGTCTGCAGGCTCAGTGTTCCAGAAAGGAGTGCTGCTTGGCGGACATGAAGACCAAGGCTCTAAAGGCGATGGATGGTGACGAGGATGCTGCTGAACAGATAGTTGCGTCTTTGGTTTCTGACCGGTTTGTAGATGATCTGCGTTATGCTTCGGCCTTTGCCAGGGAGAAGGCCTCGATTTCAGGCTGGGGTGCCCAGAAGATCCGTTTCATGCTCATGCGTAAGGGCATTGACAGGAAAACTGCCGATGAGGCATTGACGGAAATCGATGCGGCTTCTGCGGACAGGAAGCTTGAGTCGGTGATTGCGGCGAAGTACAGGTCTCTGAAGGAGGACCCGCAGTGGAGGCTGAAACTGATTCGGTTTGCGCTCGGGCGTGGCTATGGTTACGATCAGGTGATGAGTGCTGTGGACAGGGTTTCCCGGGGGAGTGATGACTGATGGATTTTATTTCTGAAATACGGGATTTCCTTTCGCAAAACGGGATTGCGGCAATTGAAACTGTCAATGACGGGTTCAGTGTCTTTGTGTGCGGCAATGTCAATGTTATTCCTGTTCCGGTGTCTTCGGCTTCGTTGGAATCTGCTGAAGAACAGCGTGTAAGATTGTCAGATGTGGTTTCTGTGCTGCCTGGCAAGAAGGTGCTTGTACCTGAGGATATGTGGCGGGGAAGGCCTGAGATGATGAGGCCGAGGCTGCTGGCACAGCTTGGCAGGTTCAGATCTGTTTTTGCAAGAAATACTGTAGTTTCGAGAATCGGGAAGGAGGAGGCTGCTTTGTTTCTGGACAGGTGGCATTCTTATCGTGATGCCGCTTCCAGATATCGCTATGGGGTGTTCACGAAGGCTGGAGAACTGGTTGCTGTGGCTTCCTTCTCTTCCGGGAGGACTTGGGTGAAGGAGGGTAGGACTGTGCGTTCTTATGAGTGGGTGCGTTATGCTTCTCTTCCTGATGTGCGTGTTGTAGGGGGAATGGGTAAGGTACTTAAGGCCTTTGAGGAGGATGTGCATCCTGATGATATCATGAGCTATGCTGATATGGAGTGGACGGATGGTGCTGTCTATGAGCGGCTTGGCTTTATTGAAGACGGAATCCGCCCTCCGGTCCAATTTGTCATCGACCCGGTTTCCTGGGTGAGGACAGCATTGTCGAGGGCGGATTCTGTCTCCGGTATGTTTTACCATCTGAATATGGGCAGTGTCAAATATCGTCTTGCCCGATGGCATTGACTTAGTAATCCTTAAAAAATAACTTGGTAATCTTTGTTCGTCTTTTCGGTCTATATTTCTTTTTTCATCAGTCGTGTACGTCCAGTACACTCCTTCTTCGGAAAAGAAATCTATCCTCGAAAATTCTTTACAAATCTTTACCAACTTATTATTTTAACGCTTACCTATCTGATGGTCTTCAGGTATTCTGTCACGTTGTTGCAGATTCCTTCTGCAGAGTACTCGCGACGTTCGAATTTTGTTCCTGTGATCTTTTCGTAAAGTTCAATGTATCTGTCGGTGATGTGGGAAACGACTTCCGGTGTCATTTCCGGCACTTTCTGGCCGTCCTGGCCCTGGAATCCGTTGGCCATGAGCCATTCTCTTACGAACTCTTTGGAAAGCTGTTTCTGTTTTTCGCCTTTGCGGAGTCTTTCTTCGTAGCCGTCAGCGTAATAGTAACGTGAGGAGTCAGGTGTGTGGACTTCGTCCATGAGGTAAATCTGACCATCGCGTTTTCCGAATTCGTACTTGGTGTCCACGAGGATGAGTCCCATCTTCTTTGCGATTTCCTGTCCGCGCTTGAAGATTGCTCTGGTGTATTCTTCGATTTTTATGTAATCTTCTTCCGGTACGATGCCCTGTGCGATGATTTCTTCGCGGGTGATGTCTTCATCGTGTCCTTCTGATGCTTTTGCAGATGGGGTGATGATAGGCTCCGGGAACATCTGTCCTTCTACCATGCCTTCGGGGAGGGTTACGCCGCAGAGTGTGCGCTTGCCTGCCTGGTATTCTCTCCATGAGTGTCCTGCAAGGCAGCCGCGGATGACCATTTCCACTTTATATGGCTCGCATTTGTATCCGACTGTCACCATAGGGTCCGGTGATGCTATCTTCCAGTTAGGCACGATATCTGAGGTCGCGTCGAGGAATTTCGCTGCTATCTGGTTAAGTACCTGTCCCTTGAAAGGAATCCCCTTTGGAAGAACTACGTCAAATGCGGAAATCCTGTCGGAAACTACCATTACCAGATACTTGCCGTCAATGTCATAGACATCGCGTACTTTCCCGACATACTTGCCGACCTGTCCCGGGAAATTGAAATCGGTCTTTACAATTGCGTCCATCGCCATGTTCAGTTTTATGGCAAGTCGTACGGGTTTCTTGCCGTAAGATTCATGAGGGCTCCCGTAAGCCTGTTTATTGTCGCAAAGTTAGAACCAGAATTCCTTTCTGCAAAGGATTATCCGGTTTTCTTATGAACATTCTTGTGCGCTCCTTTGTTAGTTTTCTTTCCTGTCCTTCCTTTATCCACAGATGAGCCGGACTGTTTTTTATGATACACCCAGTCCGGATAGAGAAGTTTTGTCTCCAAGCCTTCTATCATTGATGCTCTCCTGCTTACATATTGTGTCGGTGCGGATGCGTTGCGCTTCAGCGGATTTGGCAGGCAGGCGGCTATTAGGCAGGCTTCTCTGCGGGATAGTTTTGCTGCGTCCTTATTGAAGAATCGTTCGGCGGCGGCCTGTGCTCCGTAGATTCCCTTTCCCATTTCTGCAACATTGAGATAGACCTCCATTATTCTCCTTTTGCCCCAGATTTTTTCTATCAGTACCGTGAAATAGGCTTCGAATCCTTTTCTGATGATGCTCCTGGTGGGGAGGAGGAAGACGTTTTTTGCGGTCTGCTGCGATATGGTGCTGGCTCCTCTCAGCCGTTTCCCTTTCTGTTCGTGGTCCGAGATGGCCTGGTTGATCTGTTTCCAGTCGAATCCGTTGTGCGTGTCGAACAGGTTGTCCTCGCTGGCGATTACTGCACGTGCCATTTCAGGAGAGATCTTCCCGTAGCTGACCCAGGTCTTGCGCGTGTGGAAATTCTTGTCGTCAATGTGCTGGATGCTCCTCTGGATCATCAATGGCGTAACCGCTACCGGAATCCACTTGAGTGCCACGACCCATAGGATTGTCAATGCCAGGAAGGCTGCCGGTATCTTTACCAGCAGAATCCTCCAGAGTCTTCCGGCCAATGTTCTTTTCTTTTTGTTTTCGCGTGCCATCCGTCGTTTTTGTTCTTCATCGGCAAAAATACATACTGTCGGGGTAATTATCAATGTTGTTGAAGGGCTTGCGGATGTGTTTTTTGTGACACCTTGTCTGGTAAAAGCGACAAAATGGCAATAAATCAATGTCAAAATGTCTTTTTGTATGCTAATTTGGCGAAGAAAGGGACTTTTTCTGGAATGGCACATAGATTGACTTATCTCTAGTCGTTCCGTTGAAAGACGGGGCGGATTCCAGAAGGGTTCCGGCAGGGCGCAGGCCTTGGGAACTGAGACTTCGGAATCGGAAATGATTATTAGAAAATTAAAAATAGGAGATTTTATTATGGTACCTTCAAGAAGAAATAACCAGAATTGGTTACCAGGATTTTTCAATGATTTCTTTGATAATGATTGGATGGAGAGGTCAAATGCTACAGCTCCTGCAATCAATGTACTTGAGAACGAAAAGAGTTATGACCTCGAGCTTGCAGCTCCTGGCATGACCAGAGAGGATTTCAATGTCACTCTCGATGAGAATGGCGACCTCGTCATAAATATGGAGAAGAAACAGGAGAACAAAGAAGAGAATGGTGAGAAGAAGCACGCACATTATCTGCGTCGTGAGTTCTCTTATAGTAAATTCCAGCAGACCATGTTGCTTCCTGACGATGCTGACAGGGAAAAGATCAGCGCACAGGTTGAGCACGGTGTTCTCAAGGTAAACATCCCTAAGATTGTCAAAGTCGAGCCTGAAGTTGCCCACAAGGTAATCGAAGTCAAATAACTTTTTAACTTTTGACAGAAAATCTTTCGAAAGTTTATACCACGTCATTTTGTGCCAGTCGCAGGATGATGTGGTTTTTTTGTCTGTGTTTTGCCGTCATTGTTACTCATTAAAACAATTTATTTTCAAAATCATGAAAATTTTTTCCAGAAATACTTGCAGGTTCAAATTTTATACGTAACTTTGCATCCGCGTTTGAGAAACAAACCAAACACAGCAACTTCCGGTGCGGTAGTTCAGCTGGTTAGAATACGGGCCTGTCACGCCCGGGGTCGAGGGTTCGAGCCCCTTCCGCACCGCCAAGTGCCTCTCATGAAAATGAGGGGCATTTGTCGTATATGGGGGGTTGCGGTTCTGCAGGTCCGGAGTTATTGCGGCCGGAGTTTGTCGGGGACAACGTAAAATGGGGGGGGCCAGGGGTAAAATTCCGGGTCAGGGGGGACCGGGTTCAAAAACATACACTTTTGTCCGTAAAAACCGGCCTTTCCACGGACAAAATGAGTTACAGTCCACTTTGTCCAAATTAAAACGTTTCCTCCCAGATAAACGTTAGGATTTAACAACTTGTCCGTAAATACCCACCATTTTCCGGACAAAACGTGCTGGGTTTTGCTATCGTTCTGACATTGATCATGAAAATACAAAGCCATTGAAAAACGGTGACAAAAAACGCGTTTTTTTACACCGTTTGCCACAAAAATGAGAAACGGTGTAAAATCAGGCTGTTTTTTACACCGTTTGTTCGCTATTCAGCTGCGGAATGCTCGCTTATACCAGTAATAGTTATTGCGTCCGGAGTTTGTCGTCTCTTTACAAATGATTATTTTTGTCGTCTGGTTTGATAATCCCGGCATTGACAATCCTTGTCAGGTGCGGGTATTCTTAGATAATCGTTTATGGCAGATAGTGGGAACATTATAATCAAAGGGGCAAAAGTTAACAATCTGAAGAATGTTAGCGTCGAAATCCCTCGTAACAAGCTGGTGGTGGTCACAGGAATCTCAGGTTCCGGCAAGTCGTCATTGGCTTTCGATACTTTGTTTGCCGAAGGGCAGAGGCGTTTTGCTGAGAGTCTGTCATCTTATGCGAGACAGTTCCTGGGACGAATGAGCAAGCCTGATGTCGAGTCCATTGAGGGCATACCTCCTGCGATTGCAATCGAGCAGAAGGTCAATACCAAGAATCCTCGCTCTACAGTTGCTACCACCACTGAGATATATGACTATCTGCGTATCATTTTCGCAAGGATTGGCCGCACTTTTTCTCCTGTGAGCGGAGTTGAGGTCAAATGCCATAGCGCAAATGACGTGATGGAGTTTGTGCTCGGGAGCAAGATTCCTACATCTGTATATCTTCTGGCGGACCTGGGATGGGACAGACGCAGTGATAAGGTAGAGCTTCTGCTGTCATTGAAAGAAGAGGGCTATTCCCGCCTTTGGAGCGAAGCCGGCGGTGTCACTAGGATTGACGATGTCCTTCAGGCATCCTCTTCCGGCGAATTCCGGCCGGGGCTGATGCTTATGGTGGACAGGATGAAGATTCCTTCAATGCGCGACGGGCTGCCTGTCATGCCTGACGGGTCGCCTATGCCGCAGCCTGACTGGGAGGACATGCAGGCGCGTCTCAATGCCTCCATCGCGTCCTGTTTCAATAAGGGGAACGGGTCAATGTCAGTGTGGCGTGAGTCCGTTTCCGAATCCGGGGAGAAAGATACCTGCATCAAGAGCTTTGTCAACCGGTTTGAGGCGGACGGAATGACGTTCCGCGAACCGGATGAGTATATGTTCAGTTTCAACAGCCCTCTTGGTGCATGCCCCGTATGCGGTGGACTTGGCAAGATAATAGGCGTGAGCGAAGACCTTGTGGTCCCGGACAAGACGTTGAGCATATATGACGGGGCCATTGCGTGCTGGAAGGGCGAGAAAATGGGATGGTTCAAGGACCATCTTGTAAGTGTCGCGGACAAGTATGGCATTCCTATTTTCGAACCTTATTGCAATCTTTCCGAGAAGGTCAAGAATCTCATCTGGGAGGGCAAGAAAGCGGAAACTGAGGAGGAATCCCTTATCGGTATCAATGAATTCTTCAAGTGGGTCGAGGCCAACAGGTATAAAATCCAGTACAAATATCTCCTTAGCCGCTATTCCGGGAGGACAGTGTGCCATGAGTGCCATGGCAGCCGTCTCAGGAAAGATGCACTCTATGTCAAAGTCGGAGGAAAGGATATTTATGAGCTTTTGTGCATGAATGCGGGTGAACTCCTGTCTTTCTTCCGTGATATCAGACTTACTGAATATGAGCATTCCATCGCGGATAAGGCCATTGCCGAGATTATGTCCCGCCTGCAGTATATCTCCGATGTCGGACTTGCTTATCTGACATTGAACAGGGCATGCAACACATTGTCCGGAGGTGAGAGCCAGCGAATCAATCTTGTCACGGCACTTGGCAGTTCCCTTGTAGGTTCGATGTATATTCTGGATGAGCCGAGCATCGGACTGCATCCGCGTGATACAGACAGGCTTATAAGTGTTCTGAGACGTCTCCGTGATGTCGGCAACACTGTGGTCGTGGTCGAGCATGATGAGGAAATCATCAAGGCTGCTGACATGCTCATCGACATGGGCCCTTTGGCCGGTGTCAATGGAGGGGAGGTCGTTTTCCAGGGCAAGGTCGGGCCGGAGATGCCTGCAGCGGTCGTTGAAAAGTCGCTTACTCTCCAGTATCTGACAGGAACCCGTCAGCGTGTCTCCAGGGAAAAACGTGACTGGACATATTACATTGGCATTGAAGGCGCTCTTGAGCATAATCTTAAGGATATCAATGTAAAGTTCCCGCTTGGTGTCCTGACTGTCGTTTCCGGAGTCAGCGGCAGCGGCAAATCTTCTCTTGTTGGCGATATCCTGTATCCTGCGGTTTACAGGCATCTGAACCAGACAGGTTCTTTGCCGGGAACATTCAGAAAACTGACTGGCAATCTGGACAGAATCTCAGCCATAGAATACGTGGACCAGAATCCTATCGGAAAGAGTTCGAGGTCCAATGCCGTGACATATCTGAAGGTGTACGATGATATCCGTAAACTGATGAGTGAGCAGCAGTTTGCCAAAATCAACGGATTTACGCCATCATATTTCTCTTTCAACCAGGACGGAGGCCGTTGCTCTGAGTGTCAGGGTGAGGGTTTCGTGCATATCGGCATGCAGTTCATGGCTGATGTGACGATGGTATGTGAGGCCTGCGGAGGAAAGCGTTTCAAGCCTGAAATCCTGGAGGTCCGCTACAAGGGAAAGAATATTGACGATATCCTGAACATGAGTGTCGATGAAGCCATATCTTTCTTTGGTGCGCAGCCTGAGCCGGAGGCCAAGTCGATAGCCAGAAAGCTTCAGCCGCTGGTGGATGTAGGCCTGTCTTACATCAAGCTCGGGCAGAGCAGCAGCACTTTGTCAGGAGGTGAGAGCCAGCGTATCAAACTGGCGTATTTCCTCTCGATGAATTCGTCGCTTGACCGTCCTGAATCCAAGAAGATAATGTTCGTATTCGATGAACCTACTACCGGACTTCATTTCTATGATGTGGAGAGGTTGCTGAAAGCATTTGATGCGCTTCTGGAGAAAGGTCATACGGTAGTTGTCGTCGAGCACAACATGGACGTGATACGTGCGGCAGACTGGGTCATAGAACTCGGTCCTGATGCGGGAGATGCCGGAGGACGTCTAGTATTCGAAGGAACTCCGGAGCAACTTGCTGCAAATGGTAAGACTTATACTGCCAAATACCTCAGGCTTGCCCGGAATAGCTGATTAGGAAGTCCTGTGTCTTTCCGCTTACTGCCTGACGTATTCTGACTATGCACGAGCCTGTCCCTGCCGAGGCGGCGGCCGTATAACTTATCCCTGTCCCGCTGATGTCAAAGCTTCCGAAGATATCCAGCGGCACGGATTTGCTGAATGACTGTCCCTCGTCAATGCTGAATTCGGTTGTCCATGGTATGTTTGTAGTCAGGATTCTTCCGTCCGCGAACTTTTCTTCCCTGCAGCTTTCGACAGATATCGTGTGCTTGTCTGCATCGTGTGCGGCTGTCAGTTTGTATTCCATTGTGATTTGCGGGCTGAAGTGCTGGCCTTTTTCAATGGGGTCGTCCGCGCTGCTGAATGCTTCGCACGGCAATGTGAAACTTGTCAATGTCCCCTGTGCCAGAGTCTTGCTTCCCGGGACAAAATAGGAGTGCCAATTCCCGTCAACATCCTGTATCTGAAAAGCCAGGTTTGAATACTCTCCCGGCGGTACCGATATGGTCAGGCTGATTGTATCATTGGCGGTGATTTCAGCCATACCAGTTGCATTTTCATCAGTGTCTTCATTGGCGTTCCCATCCGTGTTCCCGCCGATACGGACTCTCACGATATTCCCGAAAATGGAATCTTCGTTTCCGGTATTGTACCACGTGATGGTGCCGTTGTCTTCTATCTTGCCGGCTCCTCCGCTCATGTCCTGTCGGGCGCCGATACGGAGTTCCTGCATTGGAATATTCTTTGTCAGACTATATAGCATGACTCTGATTGCGGCGGCTGAATATCTGAATATCATTGACTTGCGCCCACCGTAACCGAGCATTGGCATGTGTGAATTATTCTTTTCCGGATACGGAATGGTAATCTGCCCGGGGAAAGTCACTACTCGTCCGGCAGGCAGATATTCTGCCGGATACATAGCCGTGAAGGTCTCTCCGCAGGGGAGTCTCACATTGTCCGGGACAGTTTCATCGTATTTGAATTTGGCTGTTTTTGTCCTGGAATCATAGGTGACATATGTGCTTCCGTCAGAAGATCCGGTTCCGAAGATTCTAATCCTGTCTCCGGCTTCCCACATCAACGGAATCTTGCCTCCAGTTTCATTTCCCGTGGAGACGCGGGTATAGGAATGTGAGATGACTTCAGCATTGACAAAATCGTCCTGAGGTTCTGTCCCGTATTGTTTCCCGCATGAGAATAGTGTCAATGCTGATATGAAAATCAGATAGTTGCGTATGTCCATATCTCTGAATCTTAAAATGATGAGATGGTCCAGTCTTTTGGAAGGGACTCAGTTATTCTCGAATCCTGTACGTTGTCTTTGCAGAACATGGTTCCGACAGTCATTACACCATACACGACCTTGCTGAGGGTACAGTTTGCCGGAATGTCTCTCATGTCCATGCGTATTGAACGCAGATTGTAGTTTTTTGCAAACAAATTGTTCATGCTGGTCGCACTGCTGAAGCGGAAATTGCTGACATCCAGTTCTGAAATCCCTGTGCAGTCTTCGAACATGCTGTAGAATTCCTTTCCGTTCGACGTGTCGAAAGATGACAGGTTCATTGACGTAAGTGCCCTGCAGCCTTGGAACATGCAGTTGAAATTTGTGACATTTGATGTCTTGAACATGGACAAGTCGAGGTCCTCCAGTATGTAGCAGGCCGTAAACATGTGATTCATGTTCTGGACATTGTCTGTGGAAAAATTGTTCAGAATGAGTCTCTTCAGATGGCGGCAGGAGTTGAACATGTAGCTCATATCAGATCCATTTGCACCATTGAAGTTGGTCAATGTTATTTTTTCCACAGTACTTTGGTTGAACATATTGCTGAAACTGCATCCTTCGTGGCATTCCAGGTCTTTTATCGTAATGCTTTTTGTATTGGTCTGAAAGAACATCATGTACGCATTGGTGAGATTCGGCGCATGAATCCCGGACAATACGAGCGAGTCCGTTTTGCAGTAAGAGAACATCCCTCTCATATTGGTCGCACAGGAAAAGTCGAATTTTGACAGATCCAGATGCGGAACATTGATGGACGAAAACATGTAGCTCATGTCTTCCAGGGAACTTGTCCTGAAGCCTGAGACGTCGAGTTCGGTGACAGATGAACAATAATTGAACATGTCTGACGTATTGACCGCCACTGACATGTCAAATCCGCTTACGTCCAATTTCTTGAGTTTCCGGCATTTTTGGAATGTCCCATTGAAATATTTGGCGCTTCTTGTGTCAAATCCTGAGACATCTAGTTCTTCGAGCGATTCGCATCCGCTGAAGGTGTCGCCGAAACTTGTGTTCTTTGAAGTGTTGAATCCTGAGACGTCAAGAGTCTTGAGGGATGAACAATTCCTGAACATGGTAGTCATAGAGGTGGCATTTGAGGTGTCAAAGCCGGTGACATCAAGGGCGGTCAGTCCTGTGCATGAACTGAACATGCCTGTGAAATCAGTGACGTTCGATGTCTTGAAATGTCTCACATCCAGTTCTTTAAGACTACGGCAGTAGTAGAACGTGTTCGCCATGTTTATTACATGGTCAGTGCATATTGAACTCAGGTCAACTGATTCCAAAGAATAGCAATACTTGAATAAATCCGAGATATCCTCAAGTACTTTGCTGTCAATCCATCTCAAGTCGGCTGTTTTCAATGACTGGCAGTTGAAGAACAGGCCTGAAATGTTCTTGAGCACCGGTGTCTTTGTCCCCGGTGCAGGGAGTATGATTTTCGAGACCTTGACGCAGTTGTCAAACAGTTTCTTCAGGCTGGTTATTTCCGTAAAATCGACATGGCTGATATCCACGGAGTGGATTCTGTAAGGCGACTTGACATAAAAGTTCTTGAGGAAAAGATTCTCCAGAGCCGGTATGCCTTTTCTGACTTTCAGGATAACTCTGTGGATGCCGATGTCTTTGTATTTGTGGGTTATGCCTTCTTCATAAGTGGACGGCTTAAAAGACGTGGACGTTCCGTCATCGTAATATGCGGTCTCAATATTGTTGCCGTGTCTGTGGAATATGGTCAGGAGTTCATTTGCCGATTTGGTTTCCACTTCAACGATGATGGCGCTGGACAGTTGTCTGACAGAGAATTCCTTGCTCTTTCCGCTCATTTCCTGCACCAGTCTTACTTTGCATTCCCTGTCATCAGGAGACTGCGTCACTTCGTATGAAATGATATCGTGCTCTTTATCGCCATTTCCGGAAAGCGTAAATGAAGAGAACATGTCAGGCAGTGTCCTGCTCCATGTCTTTCCTCCGTCTGTACTGAATTCACTATGCCAGGCCACTCCTTTGGTTACTGAGTCACCATTCTCATAATTCTCGCTGATCATGCTGGTGAGATCAATGTTACCCTTCTCACCATCTTTAAAAAGAAAGATGTCTTCATCACCTCCTGTAAAAGAGTATTCCAGTCCCGTGAGGGCGCTGTTGTCCTTGCCGGCAATTATATCATCAGTGCCTGTGCATATGAATTTCGACAGGTCCAAATCCAGAGTGGTGATTCCTGACCGTTCAATTATTATCGGTTTCGGCGTGGCATATATGAAATTCACACCGTTGCTGCCACACAACTGTATTTTGAACTTGGAGTGGCTTCCTGGAGGCATAACTATGTAAAAATCAGCAGGATCGGAGAATAAGACTACGTTTTTGGGGCACTCCAGCCACGCGCTAGCCTTGCTGCTCCCTTCACTTGTCAGATATCCGATTCCATCCTGGGCCGAGTACCGTATTATTTTACCGCTCAGGTCCTTGTCGGATGCAATCTTTATCCTGCTGATACTTAATCTGTTTTTCAGAGAGTTCAATCTGATTCGCAATATTCCGCAGAGGTTCCGGAAACTCAGATTGTCGTCATCGGACACGGCATACATCGGCATGGCTCCCTCTCCTATGTTGTCAGGTGAATATGTCTGCTTCTGGGGCAGTTCCATGATATGTTCTTCTCCGGAGAATGAATATGAGGATGACGGATAGAAGGCATACCATTTGTCTTTCTTGAGAGTCCTCCGGTTCCCGTTTTTGCTCCTGTCATATCTGAATTCCGCTGCAGATGTGTTCTTGTCAGCTGTCTTATAGTATGAACATGCTTTCTCCCTGCTGTCACCGGTCACTATGATTTCGTCCCCGGATGACCACATTATCGGGACATTGCCTGCTTTGTCTTCTTTTCCGAGCACAGTCTTTGTCCCTGATTCCGTCTCAGTCAGAGCGTGAAAAACAGGGTCATTGTAGTCAATATCCTCAAGAGGATTTCCATTGCATGACGCCAATTGTACAACAGCGGCGGCAGCGCTTATCAATGTCAATTTCGATTTCATATCACTTGTCTTTCTAAATTTCTCCCTCTATCTCGTCAGAGTCATCGATTTCATAATGACCTGCCTTGAAAAGTGTTTCCGTGTCTGTGGCAGAGAAACGCCCTCCGTAATAATTCAGATAAAATGTGTATATCTTTCCCGGCTCCCATGTGGTTCCGTTCAGCGGAATCTCGCCATCCGTGATGAACTCGTCTTCATCAATGCTGACATGTATGACTGCGTCACCATCTTGCGTAAAGTTCTGGGCGGGCAGATAGAAATACCGCTCAGAAATGATGGTCCCTCTGCCCATTCCGTTTTTCATTGTGAAACCTATATCATTGTCATATACAGAGTATTTCCGGTCTCCGGTCTCCCATGTCCCTTTGTCGAGATGGTATGTTCCGGAACCGGCAATTCCTGAGATTGTTATAGACTTTACCTTGGCTCCTTCTTCGAAATTGCTTCCTACGGCGAACCTGACACACGATGTTATATGGTTGAACTCCAACTGGACCACGCCTGAAGAGCGCCTGTCAATGCCGGCAAGTATATCTGTCTGGAACACAGTGCTTTCCGGAGTGTCATAATACAATAATGGGCTGGTTCCGGGAGTCCCGGGACGAATGCCGCGGCTGCTGTCCTGTTCTCTGAAATAAGGGCTGACTGCATAGAATTCAATTTCCTGTCCATCCATCCAGAAGACCGGATACTCGCCGACCCATTTGTTTCCTGTCAATGTCATTTTCATGTTCCAGAGATAATCCGTGACAGGTTCCTTATCGGGCTCGACAAGATAAGCGGACAATGAAAAACTCTCACAGAAATTAGCGGTATAATTGGCCTTGGTAGCTATTATTTCCGATCTGAGAGGACTTTCAGTGCCCTTGTCTTCCGTTATCTCATGACACGCAGTAGAACTGGCAACTGCCAGTCCTGCCAGCAGAATTGAAATATATCTGTTCATAAGTGTTCAGGGATTGACAGTTATTGCAACCATTTCCGCAGCATCGGCAGGTGCACCGGCTTCGATATAGACAATTCCGCTTCCAGGACTTTTCAGGTGCAGCGTGACTCCGTGATTGTCCTTGTCCATGGAATAGTCGTATATGCCACGGCTTTTGTCGTATTCGAGTTCTTCTTTGCCGAACTCCATCCTTGCGCCTTCCGGATTTACTTCAGCCCATATATGGAGGTCTTCACCTACCTTTCCTTCCAGATATTTTGCCGGATGGACCGTGATGGCAGTTTTTCCGTATCTGTACAGATTGGATTTGTCGATTCTCCAGCTGTCCTCCTCAATTCCTGATCCGCTCGGAACAACAGTAATGTGGTAGTGACAGTTTCTTACTACATCAAAGTTTGAAGGGGTATCACCCAGGTAGAATCTGTAGATGAGATATTCTTCCGGTCCCGTGAACAGAGAGTCTGACTTGTACTCGGCTTTCAACTCAATGTAGGAGCATACTTCGGACAGGGCATCTGATGAATCCAGAATCTTGTCCTTTTCTGTCTTTGCATCTGGAAGCAGATTGCCCTGCCTGTTTTCAAGCATATAGACATTGACTTCTCTGCTTATACCTGTCTTTTCATCAATGTTGAGGTCGTCGGCATCGCTGTAACTCTTCATATAGCCGTTGCTGAATACGTCATTGCTTCCTTCCGCCGCGCTCGGTGAGAACAATGCCGCAGATTTGGGACAGCCGCCGATTCTCACGCTCCTGACATTGAAACTGATGTTCTTGTTCAGTTTCCTGCGGTCTATCGACAGGGAAATCTTGGCCATCAGCCTCTCCATCTTGACATTGATGACGCTATTGTTATTGTCAATTACAGTAATGTCGCTTTTTCCGCACATCGGTACGCCACGGCTGTATTCATCCGGGTAAGAAAGATGATATCTGTATTCTTTCAGGTCTTCCGTCGAGCTGATGCCCACAATGTCGAATCCGAAGTTGGAACATGCATAGACCTGACACTTTTTGCCGCGAAGCCAGGTGAATCTGTATTCAATGCCGTTTTTCGTGGAAGGAAGTGAATTCCTGCCGAGAAACACATGGCGTTCCAGGCTTCCGTTTTCGTCGAATATGAAGATGTTCAGGTCAGTAATCCTTTCCTCGTCCGGATCCGTGGTGCGCGTGACTGACATTGTACCTGTGTTTAATGTCAGCATTGCCTCTGCCATGTCGTATGATGATGTATCCCTGGAACATGACACGAGTATCGACATGATGATTGCTGTCGTCAATTTGTAAGTGTTGTGTGGCATTGTCTTATAATCAGAAGGTTACGTTTCTTTTATCTTGTTCCTGCCAAGGTGTTATGCTGAAGTTGCACGTGACTGTTCCCGGCTCTATTGGAGTGTCAGGGGAGGGAACTCCACGCTGGGATATGGTTATGTCATATACATAGCAGCCATTTCTTGAGACTCCGGCTTTGCCGTCCGGACTGCTCCAGACGCCTCTGTTGACATTGATAGGATAATATGTGGTTTCGCCGTTCAGAGTTCCTTCGATCACGAGCCTTGTGAAAGGAGATCCCAGAGCCTCCTCTTCCACTATGTTCTGGTAGCAGTAGAGCATAATCTCAGGATATATGACGGATGCATTAAGTGGACTGTCCAGTCTCTGATAGAAAAGGTGCCTGTCAATGAATCCTGACGTATCTTCAGGCTCGAATTTTCCGTAGTCGATGATGCTTTCCGGGACTGACGGCTGCTGTCCTGCTATTGGATAACGGCTGCAGATATTTGTAAGATATATCTTGACATCCGTCAGTTCGGCATCCGAGTAAGGCTTGTTGAAAAAATCACAGCTGATGCTGTTGATTTTGACCTGTGCCATGAGCGGCTCCAGAGTTATGGCGCATCTTCTTTCATGTCCGGCATTTACTGTGGTTTCCGCGCACAGGATAGGGTAGTCGGATCGCTCATCTTTCAGCTCGGCATATAATCCGGACAAGTCTGCATAGTCATATATGTTTTCGCAGTCCTCCTCTTTTATGTGGGAATTCGCGATGACCACAATAATCTTGTCGCCTTCTCTTGATGCCGCTTCTATGATATTGTTATTATGAATCTGTGTCCTCTGATATGAATCGAGTTTTCTGAGTCTGTCATTATTAAAGAAGAAGATATCCAGTGTCCCGTCTGCCATCGTACCCGTCTCAGGCGTAAAGGTCAGAATTGTCTTAACAGTTTCCGGGGCACCGGATCCCTCTTCATTATGATAATAACTGTCGTCAATGATACACGAAATGAACACCGGCAGGGATGATAGTAAAAGCAAGGCTACGGTCAGAACGGCCGTGTGATGATTAGATGTTGTTAAGCTAGGCTGAATTGTTTGCCGGCTTGTCCAGTTGTCTGTGAATCGTGTCATTTGCAGTTATTTTGTTGCTGCAAATATATTCTGACCTTTTCGTCAAATCTCGGAAAAGTGGCTTATTAAGTGCATGTTTTTATGATTCTTAAATTGCCGGAAAATTAAAAAAAACTGTCGGGAGGTGGTTCAAGAACATATAATCAAATAAAAAACCCGTCTGGAAATGCATCCAAACGGGTTTTATGATTAAAGTGAAGGATTAACCTCCGAAGTTGTCGTAGAGTACGTTCTCTGGTGGAACTCCAAGATTGTCAAGCAATGTGTTGACTGACTTGACCATCATAGGAGGGCCGCACATGAAGTACTTGATATCCTCTGGAGTATCGTGCTCCTTGAGATATGTCTCGTACATGACATTGTGAACGAATCCTGCCACATACTTCACTCCAGCTGCATCGGCTACCGGATCCGGACGGTCGAGAGCGAGGTGGAAGTGGAAGTTAGGGAACTCCTTCTCGATTTCAGCATAATCCTCGAGGTAGAATGCCTCTTTCAAGCTACGTGCACCATAGAAGAAGTTGACCTGCTTCTTGGTCTTGAGAGTCTTGAACAGATGCATGATGTGGCTTCTGAGCGGAGCCATACCTGCACCACCACCGACGAAGATGTATTCCTGTGAATCCGGGTCATCCTTAGGAAGAAGGAATTCACCGAATGGTCCTGAAATCATTACCTTGTCACCAGGGTGACGAGTGTAGATGTATGAAGAACCGATACCAGGGTTAACCGGCAGAAGTTTGTTGCTTCCCTTAGGCGCTGTCCTGTCAAATGGAGGAGTTGCGATACGCACATTAAGTTTGATGATATCGCCCTCAGCAGGGTAAGAGGCCATAGAGTAAGCTCTTATTGTAGGCTCAGGGTTCACGCACTTGAGGTCGAAGAACTTGAAGTGCTCCCAGTCTGCCCTGTACTCAGGATCTACGTCAATGTCACTGAAATTGAATGTTCCCTGAGGGATATCAATCTGGATATACTCACCTGATTTGAAGTCGAGATGCACACCAGCAGGAAGTTTGACTGTGAACTCTTTGATGAAGGTTGCAACGTTGTGGTTGGAAATGACCTCGCATTCAACTTTCTTGACGCTGAGTACTGACTCAGGAACTTCGATCTTGAGGTCCTCTTTAACCTTGACCTGGCAACCGAGTCTCCAGTTGTCCTTGATCTGCTTTCTGTTGAAGAATCCTGTTTCGGTCGGGAGGATATTCCCGCCACCCTCGAGAACTCTGACTTTGCACTGTCCGCAGTTTGCTTTACCGCCGCAGGCAGAAGGAAGGAAAATCTTCTCTTCAGCGAGTGCTCCCATGAGAGAGTTGCCCGGAGCCACGTCGAGGATTTTGTTTCCTCCGTTGATGTCGATCTTGACTGTACCGCTAGGGGTAAGTTTTGTCTTTACCCAGAGCAGCAGGACTACCAGAATAAGCGTAACTATTGTGATAGTTGCTGCAGAGGCTATAATTGTAAGAGTAATTTCATTCATTTCTCAAGTCTCCTATTAAAGTGAAATACCCATGAATGTCATAAATGCCATGGCCATAAGACCTACGGTAATGAATGTGATACCGATACCCTTCAAAGGTGCAGGCACATTGGAGTATGACATCTTCTCTCTGATTGCGGCCAATGTCACGATAGCGAGGTACCAGCCGATACCTGAACCGAGAGCGTAAACAGTTGCTTCACCGACATTGACGAAATCCTTCTGCTGCATGAAGAGCGCACCACCGAGGATTGCGCAGTTCACTGCGATAAGAGGCAGGAAGATACCGAGTTCAGAGTAGAGAGTCGGTGCGAATTTCTCGACAACCATCTCGACAAGCTGAACGATAGCGGCAATGACAGCGATGAATGTGATGAAACTCAAGAAGCTGAGGTCAACACTTGCGAGGCTTGGACTGAGCCAGCTCAATGCACCCGGGCTGAGCACGTATGTGTTCAGGAGGTAGTTGATAGGCAATGTGACCAGAAGCACAAAGATAACAGCCGCACCAAGTCCGGAAGCTGTCTTCACGTTTTTCGATACTGCCAGGTATGAACACATACCGAGGAAGTATGCAAAAATCATATTGTCAACGAAAATTGACTTTACGAATAAGCTTATATATTCCATATTACTTGCGTGTTAGTTGTTATTTCTCCTGAAGATCTTTCTGGATGCTTCTCTGTACCCATACGATACATCCGAGGAGGATGAGTGCTACAGGAGGAAGAATCACAAGTCCGTTGTTCATATAACCTGCATCGTAGAAGCACTGCGGGATAACCCGGAATCCGAAGAGGGATCCTGAACCGAGCAGTTCGCGGAAGAATGCGACGATGAGAAGAATCATGGCATATCCGGCGCCGTTTGCGAGACCGTCGAGAAGTGACGGAATCGGTTTGTTGCCGAGACCGAAAGCCTCGATACGACCCATTACGATACAGTTCGTGATGATAAGTCCCACATAGACAGAGAGTTGGGTCTCAATGCTGTATGCGTATGCCTTGAGGAACTGGTCCACGAGGATAACCATAAGCGACACAACTACGAGCTGGACGATGATACGAACTCTGTTAGGAATTGAATTCCTCATCAGAGATACGACGAAGTTTGAAAGTGCTGTAACGACGATTACTGAAAGACCCATTACGAAGGCTCCCTTCATCTGCACGGTCACAGCCAATGAGGAACAGATACCGAGTACGAGGACAGTGATAGGGTTGCCCTTCAGAATCGGGTTCAATATTGTTTCTTTAAGTTTTGCATTCATTTTATTTCCTCCTCATTATTTGGCGATTGCAAGTGAATCAGCTGAAACGCTGAGGGAATCGGCTGCATTCTCCTCCTCCGGCTGTGCTACGTTGGAAGCGGCAGCTTTGAGGAATGGTTTGTATGCCTGAAGCCAGTTGTTGATGGAAACGCCGAGAGCCTTACTTGTGATGGAAGCTCCTGAGATTGCATCGACAGCATTGGCTTTCTCACCTGCGCCACCTTTCACGACCTGGAATGCCTCTGCGTCCTCGAAATCAACTTTCTTTCCTTCGAATTCTGCTCTGAAGGAAGGATCGTCCTTAATCTTGGCACCGAGACCAGGAGTCTCGCTGGCGTGGTCGAAATATGCGCCGCGGATTGTCTGAAGATCCTCATTGAGAGCGATGTAGCCCCAGATCGGACCCCAAAGACCTGCACCATAGCAAGGGATTACAGTTACATTCTGTCCGTCTTTCTCGAATACGAAAACAGGCAGTTTGAAATCTGCTGAACCTTTCT
>FR890603.1:33102-65435 GCA_000435075.1 Bacteroides sp. CAG:770
AATCTGCTGAACCTTTCTTGATGAGGTTGTCCTGTGCTTTAAGCTGACCGGTAGTGTAGATTTCCTGCTTTGAAAGATCAAGTGTTCCGCACTCCTGACCTTCAGCATTGACAAGTACAGAAGACTTTGCGACAGCTTTGTATGCGTCGATTTTCTGCTCGTTGCTCATTGCGTCGAGCTCGCTCTTCTCATAGAACTTGCTGGCTGTGAGCATCTGGCTGATGGCATCGGCCTTGACATTGGCCTCCTGCTTCGGTTTGAGTGTCTCTGAGACGAACGCAAGAACCGCAGCTACCACCACAACGACTACTGTCGTATAGATGACTGTATATATATTTCCGTTAGTATTCATACCTATTATATATATTATGCGATTTTAACTTTCTTGGCTCTTCTTGAGATCGCAGCGTCGGTGACGTAGTGGTCAATGAGCGGTGCAAATGTGTTCATCAGCAAGATAGCGAGCATCATGCCTTCTGCATATCCAGGGTTGAACAGTCTGACGACGACGCAGAGGGCGCCGATAAGGAATCCGTAGATCCACTTGCCGCACTCGGTCTGTGCAGATGTCACAGGGTCTGTTGCCATGAATACTGTACCGAAAGCGAAACCACCCATGAGAAGATGGTAGTAGGCAGGAACGTCAGTAGCTCCGAAGAAATTGCCGAGCCAGCCTACGAAGAGTGCTCCTGCAACTGATGAAACCATGATCTTCCAGCTTGCGACGCCTGTCCAGATGAGGATTACCGCTCCGATAAGGATTGCGATAACTGATGTTTCACCTACAGAACCAGGGATGATTCCGGCGAACATGTCCCATGCTGACATGCCGTACTGTACTCCGGCGTTGTTCATTGCGTCGAGACCCTCAGAGGCGAATGAGAGAGGAGTGGCTCCTGTCGCACCGTCGATGAGGCTTTCGCCGTTTTTCAATGATACCCAAACGCTTGAGCCTGACATCTTGCTAGGATAAGCGAAGAAAAGGAATGCACGGCAGAGGAGTGCAGGGTTCAGGAAGTTCATACCGGTACCACCGAATACTTCCTTGCCGAAAAGCACTGCAAATGCAACTGCGATTGCAAGAGTCCAAAGCGGAACGTCCACAGGGACGATGAGAGGAATGAGCATACCTGAAACAAGGTAACCCTCATTGACCTCTTCGTTGCGGATCTGGGCAGAAGCGAACTCGATGCCGAGACCTACTACATACGCTACAATATAAAGAGGCAGAACTCTGAGGAAGCCATACCAGAAATTCTGGAAAAGTCCCCATTCCTGTCCTGTTGCGAGACAATGCTGGTAGCCGACGTTCCACATTCCGAAGAGGGCTGCAGGAACAAGCGCCAGCACAACGATAATCATGATTCTCTTCAGATCGACAGCATCTCTGACATGAGCTCCACGTCTGGTAACAGTACCAGGCACACGGAGGAAGGTGTCGAATGCGTCAACGGTTGAGTGAAGGAATCCAAGTTTGCCGCCCTTCTCGAAAAGGCCCGGCTGCTGTGTTGTATTTTTTGATTCTTCCATAACTTCCGTTAAATTAAGCCATTTCCTTAATCATAAGGTCAATGCCTTTCTGGATTATAGCCTGAATGTCGTTCTTAGAAGGATCCACATACTCACAGAGAGCGAGATCCTCAGGGAGGACTTCATAGATTCCGAATTTCTCCATCTTATCGATGTCACCGGCAAGACATGCCTTGGCGAGATAGATAGGGAAGATATCCATCGGAAGAACTTTGCCATAAACATCGGACATCACGAATGCGCGAGGGCCTCCGTTGAAGTTTGTGTCCATGTCATAAGTCTTCTTAGGGCAGAGCCAAGAGAAATAGGTGCGGCTTGAACTGAATTTACCGAATCTGAACGGTTTTGCCCATCCGAGAACCTCTCTTTCAGTACCTTCATGAAGCAATGTGACCTGGTTGTCGAAGAATCCCAGGAATCCGTTCTCGCCGACATTTTCGCCTGTGAGCACGTCACCGCTTACGAATCTGAGGTCGTTTGCGGAGTTGTCATAGAAGTCCTTGAGGTCTTTCATGCTGATTCCAGGAAGGGCATCAACGTATGCCGGATCAATGGCCTTAGGGCCGGTAACGGCAACTTTTCTTCTCATGTCATATTTTCCAGTGCTGAAAAGCTTGCCGATGGCAGAGAGGAGAAGAAGTGATACAGTCCATACGGTGTCACCCTTCATGATAGGTGCGATATGGCTGATCTGTACGCCTACATTGCCTGCAGGATGCTTGCCGCTGAATACGTGGCTTACAACGTTCTCGATCTTGTGGAGAGGAGTGCCTGAATAGTTTTCGCTGCTGAGCGAGAAATGTACGCCGCCGTCAGTAAGTTTGGCGAGTACGTTCACACCAGTCTGGATGTAAGCGATTTCATCCTTGAATGCGAATTCAGGAACTGCTGCAAGAGGAGCTGTAGTGAATGCGGATACGAAGATTGCTTTCGGGGTCAATGACGGATCCGCGAGGATGCCGTAAGGCCTCTGGATAAGAGAAGGCCAAAGACCGCTCTGGAGGAGAAGTGACTTGATGTCGGCAGCAGACATGTCTGCAACTTTGTGTGTGCCGAAATCAACGAACTCCTGCTGTGCGTCAGCCTTGATTCTTACCTCAAGCAACTTTCTTTTTTCACCCCTGACGATTTCCGCTATGGTACCGCTTACCGGTGAGGTAAAGAGGATGTCAGGGTTCTTTTTGTCAGACAGAACAGGTGAACCTGCCAAAACCTTGTCGCCTTCCTTCACCAGAAGTCTAGGGATGAGACCCTTGAAATCAGTTGGTTTGATGGCGATAACGTCAGGCACGATCGTCTTTCTGGTCTTCTGGGCTGCTGTTCCGGAGATAGGAATGTTCAGCCCTTGTTTCAAATCGATGTTGTTTGACATTATAGGTAACCTTTAATAGTATTTCGGATTTCCGACGCAAAGATACTGAAATTTTTCGTAATTTCGCTCTTATTATGGAAAACAATAGCGCTATATTAGAGGGGCTTGACGCACAGCAGAGGGCGGCGGTGAGCCAGACGGAAGGACCTGTGCTGATAGTCGCGGGGGCAGGTGCCGGCAAAACGAGAGTCCTTACCGGACGAATCGCGTATATACTTGAGAAAGGAGGGGAGCCGGACCGCATCCTGGCATTGACCTTTACCAAGAAGGCGGCAGCCGAGATGAAGACGAGGATTGCGGCGATGGTGGGGGAGAGGAAGGCGAGGCGGCTCTATATGGGCACCTTCCATTCCGTGTTCATCAGGTTCTTGCGCGAATTCGCCGATTGTCTCGGATATCCGTCATCTTTTACGATTTATGACACAGGAGATTCCATCAGTGCGATAAAGTCATGCCTTAAGGAACTGAAACTGGATGACAAGATTTACAAGCCGAAGGATGTGCTGAGCCGCATTTCGATGGCGAAGAACAATCTTGTCACGCCGGAGGCCTACAAGCGCAGCAATCAGGCCATTGCCAATGATACTCATGCGAAGAAGCCTGAAATCTGCAATATCTATGCTCTGTATGCGGCCAAATGCAAACAGGCCGGCGTTATGGATTTCGATGATATCCTGCTGAATATGAATATCTTGTTCAGAGATAACCAGGAGGCGCTCGCTTCCGTGTCCAGCCGTTTTGACTATATCATGGTGGATGAGTATCAGGACACGAACTTTGCCCAGTATCTCATTTTGAAGAAGCTCAGCCAGGTCCACAGGAATATATGTGTGGTAGGTGACGATTCCCAGTCAATCTATGCTTTCCGAGGAGCCAAAATCGAGAATATCCTGAATTTCCAGAAGGATTATCCCGATTGCAAGCTGTTCCGCCTGGAGAGGAACTACCGTTCGACGCAGGTCATCGTGGATGCCGCGAACTCTGTCATTGAAAATAATGAATCGAGAATTCCCAAGACCTGTTACTCCAAGGGGCCGGAAGGTGATCCGATTCATCTCATCAAGGCTTATACTGAGCAGGAGGAGGCGATGCTGATAACGTCGTCAATAGTGGCGAGGATGGAGAAGGATCATTGTCAGTATCAGGACTTTGCGATATTGTACAGGACAAATTCCCAGTCGCGTGCGCTGGAGGAAGCGCTCCGTAAGAAGAACCTCCCGTATATGATCGTGTCCGGAAATTCGTTCTTCGACAGGGCGGAGGTCAAGGATATGATGGCATACCTGAAACTGGCTGTGAACCTGAATGATGACGAGTCGTTCAGGCGCGTCGTGAATACCCCGGCAAGAGGAATCGGACAGACCTCGCTGGAGGCGTTGATTTCAGTGGCCAGGGCAAACCAGGTGTCCCTTTTCAATGCCTGCACACCGGCTTTTCTTGCTGCCGCCGGCATAAAATCCGGTACGGCCGGAAAAATCATGGAATTCCATGATATGATTGCCGATGCCAATGCCAGACTGGC
The DNA here is from genome assembly GCA_000435075.1 of Bacteroides sp. CAG:770. GTDB lineage: Bacteria > Bacteroidota > Bacteroidia > Bacteroidales > UBA932 > Cryptobacteroides. Next base: position 37,527 of record FR890603.1, read on the forward strand.
TACCGAGGATGCCTTTGCTGTTGCGGCACTCCTTTCCAACAGATCCGGGCTTTATGCTTCGTTCAAGATGGATAACTCTATTGAGAGTCAGTCCAGGGCCGCGAATATCGAGGAACTTCTGAATAGTGTCAAGAGTTTTGTGGAGGACAGGCAGAACCAATACAAGGAGGAACTTCTTATCGAGGGCAATGTGACTGATGTGGACTCGATCTCGGACAGCGAACTGCCGGTAGTGACGTTGGGCGATTTCCTCGAGGACATTTCCTTGCTCAGCGCAATCGACATGTCGGCTGACGAGGATGCGAACAACAAGATTACCCTCATGACAATACATTCGTCTAAGGGACTTGAGTTTCCGTATGTCTATGTTGCCGGAATGGAGGAGAATCTCTTCCCCTCAGGCGGAGCCTATGCTTCACCGACTGAAATCGAGGAGGAAAGGCGATTGTTCTATGTGGCGTTGACAAGGGCCAAAGCCGCTGTCAATCTTTCATTTGCGGCGACCAGGATGAGGAATGGAAAGCATGAACAGAATTCTCCCAGCCGTTTCGTCGAAGAAATCGATTCACGATATGTGGACAATCCTCTGGATGATTCCGAGATGTCTTCCGGAAGGTCGGGAAGCTTTTCCGGATTCGGCTCCGGGTTCGGTTCCGGCGCATCGTTCTCCGGAAGGAGGAATGTCAATGCGGGCAGAGGCACCGGTTCGGGGTACGGAGGAGGATATGACAGGTCCGGCGGCGGTTCTTATGGAAAGTCCGGTCCTGTCAAGGTCATCAGGCAGACTCCTGTTTCCTCGGCGACAGGAAAGCCGATGGTGTCAATGTCAAGAGCCGTTTCCAGTCCGGCAAAACCGAGGACACCTGATTCCCAGTTCACTCCGGTTTCGGTGCTGGACGTGAAGGCCGGGCAGCGTGTCGAGCACAATCGTTTCGGTTATGGCGTCGTCCAGAGCATTACTGGGACGGGCGACAATCTGAAGGCTAATATCCTGTTTGATTCTTGTGGCGAGAAGATTATTCTGCTCAAGTATGCGAAAATTCGCGTGGATAACGAAAATAAGTGACAGGTAAGAAAATAAATATTATCTTTGCATTTGAAGTTTTTCATAGTTTAAGTTTAGGTTAAGTAGCGGGGAGTTTCGCAGTGATTGCGAAGCCCCCGTGAATTTTTTTCGGATATTCTGTCTTTGACACTTTGATTTTAAGATATCAAGGCCCCGGAGCGCTGTAATGGCGATTCTGGGGCTTTTGCAATTATGCAAGTATGTAATGCATCAATGGTGATTTCGCGCCGACTGGCAGTCCGTCACGGCGGAACTCACTCCGCGCTGCTTCGTTCGGCCCTCCTACCGTCTCCTGCGTCCTCGCCATCGCGAGAACTTGTATCCGGCAGGCACCTCCCACTTTCCGAGAGGGCACTGAAAAAGTCCTCTGAATACTCGTCTCTGTATGACGTCGTTGTCCCAAAAGACAACAAACTTCGTCTAATCAACGAACTTGTTGATTTTTAACTTTTTTCGGATTCTAAAGTGTCAAACTACCGGAGAAAGAGCTTATCGAGATGATAAGACTTCTCAAGAAATCAAAACACAATCCCTCAAAGGAACTGAAGAGATACGTAAGGGAACTATTTGAGGAAATGATTGATTAAAAAGAGCCTCCCTTCGGGGAGGCGTTAAAAAACGCATCATATTATGGAAAAGACTGAGAAAAGACTGGAAGCCATCAGAAATTCGGAAATCAGGAAGAAACTCGACGACATTGACCTTAATTTGAATTGGGGAGAGTTCGCCCACAATTATTTTGACAGGTCGGCCTCTGCGACCTTGCCGACAGGATCAGGCGCGCAGCGGACAATCTGTAAAGTCCCCGCATGTCTTTTTGATTACAAACGGCCGTAACGGGGACTGCGGCCAGGCCACCGGAGAAATCCGGTGGTTTTTTTATTCCGGAATAAAATTTTTGCATAAAATGATAAAAAAATTTGGTATAATGTAGGAAAATTCCTACATTTGTAGTGTGATAATCAAGGAGCTCTATGAAATACAACGAATTGGAACGGAAGCTGCTCAAATTCGGTTGTTACCCCACCGGGGAGCAGCAGCATGGACATCCTGTCTGGTTCAGTCCGAAGACCAACAAAAAATTCACGACCAGCAACCACAAAAGCCAGGAAGTCGCAACGGGGACATTGAAATCAATCTTGAGGGATGCGGGGCTACAATAGCCCCACACCTTTATAAAATAGGAAGTTATTGAGTTATGAGGAAATGTAAAGTATTTATCGAGAAATCCGAATACGGATATTCCGCTTACATCGGAGATACTCCGCTTGAGTTCGGGTGCATCGGGGAAGGCAAGACCGTCGAGGAGACTATAGAGGACTTTCTCGGAACCTTCGAAGCAATGAAGCAGGATTACATCGCTGCCGGCAACAAGTTCGAGGATGTGGATATCGAGTTCTGTTACGATACGGCCAGCTTCCTCTCTGAGTATGCAGGCATCTTCTCCCTCTCTGGACTGGAGAAGATTACCGGAGTCAGCCAGGCACAGCTCGGCCACTTCCTGCACGGAAGACGCAAGCCAAGCCGTAGGACCATCGACAAGATCCAGAGCGGTGTTGACCGCTTTGCCAAAGAATTAACGGCCATAAAGTTCGCTTGATTATCACACAGGCACTGGCCACGGCCACCGGAGAAATCCGGTGGTTTTTTATTCCGGAACCGAAAAAACTTGCACGAAATGAAAAAATTGTCTTATATTCCAAATGTCCTGCGGACTTTTTTTGTTTAAAAATCATAAAAACAACTCATGTTTTTCTTAAATAAAAAATATGCATCGGTTGTTTTTATGATCCTTAAATCAGTTCGGGTGAAAAAGTTATAGATTCGCGGCAAAACAAAATTTGATATGAAAAAGATTCATGATTATTTGCTGCGTCTTGCGCTTCATTCATCAGAAGTTCTGCTTGCGGCGTTCGCCATGTCGTGTACAAGGGCTGTCATAGATGATGGGGAAGGTGTCCTCACAATCCATTTTGTCGAGTCGTCTTATAGCCAGACGAAAGTGACGGGAGAGACTGTTCCTGATACGAGTGATTTCATGCTTAAGGTTACGGATTCTTCGGGCAAGATCTTGTTCGACGGGAAATACGGAGACTCTCCGGAGAAGATGCTGGTAAAGGCCGGTACATATACAGTTACAGCCCAGTCCCGCGAGTTCAAGAAGCCTGCTTTCGCATCTCCAGTCTTCGGGGATGAGCAGTGTGTGGTGGTGAAGTCGGGGAAGACAGCTGATGTCCATCTTGAATGTAAACAGGTCAATGCCGGTATGAGGCTGAAAATCTCGAGCAATTTTCTGATATCGTATCCGGAGGGTATTCTATTTCTTAAGTCTGCGGATGGTCGTCTCATGTATAGTTATACGGAAAAGAGGGTCGCATATTTCCAGCCCGGGAGCATTTCCTTGGTCTTGAGCAATGCAGGAACTGACAAGACTTTGTTTACCAAGACTCTTAAGGCGGGACAGATTCTGGACATGAGCGTGTCCGCGCCCGGAAAGCCCAGTACATCAGAAGGGAAGATTATCATTGACCTGGATACTTCACGCACTTGGCTTAAGGACAGCTATGTCATCGGCGGAGGTTCATCAGGCGGGAACACCGGCGGTGGAAGTTCTTCAGGAGATTCGTATAAAAATGCAATGAGCGTGACTAAGGCAATGACGGAAATTGGTGCTGAAGGAGTCTGGGTATATGGATATATAGTTGGAGGCGATCTTACCAAGACTGGAATGTCGACTGACCCTCCGTTCGAGGCCAGTTCCAACTTCGCGATAGCCGGTAGGGCCAGCGTTACTGACAAAGAGTCCTGTCTTTCAGTACAGATTCCTTCCAAGGCATCCGCCAGAGATGCGTTGAATCTCGTGACAAATCCGGAGAATCTTAAAAGGAAGGTGTTTCTGAAAGGGAATATCGTGGAATCCTATTTCGACATTCCGGGAATCAAGAATGTGACGGATTTCGTAATTGAGTGATTGGGCGTGTTTTAAATAACTCAAGTTTCGCAAGTGCGAAACACCGCTTATTGAGCCCGTGAGGGCGAGAGTAAGTCCCTTCCCCGAGGGGAGGGATTTAGGGTGAGGGTAACGTGTCCATAAAAAAGTGCGTTGGGCTTACAGCTTTCGAACAAGTGACAACCCTCAAATTCGCACTATCGTTCAGCAAGTTTGACAACTTGCGAAACTTGAGTGAATAGTTGATAGTGTTGCGTCCCCCTGGAGGAGTCTGCAAATGGAAATCGATATTTTCTTGCAAAACGGATTTTAATGATTATATTTGCAGAACCCTTTCAGGGAAAAATGCGGAAATAGCTCAGCTGGTAGAGCGTTGGCTTCCCAAGCCGAAGGTCGCGGGTTCGAGCCCCGTTTTCCGCTCTGACAATATTAGAACTGCCTCTATGTACGTGTGTTTTACGTCATCGGGCAGTTTTTTGTTTTTGTCTCCTGTCTGTGTTGACCCGAGATTTGGCTGAAGTTATGTTCGTCTTAATGTGAAAATTTTGTGACTTTTTGGTGAATATTTATCATCTGGTTATAAAATGAAATCATATGAAATATGAATTATTGAAAATGGAATGTTTCTGTAGTAATTATGAAATAATTCAGGTGTATTTTTGTTGTGAAATGAAACTTTAGAAAACCGAAACAGTGGTTAAACTTACGTTCTGAACCTGGAAATGGTTTTAAAACTTTTGAATTTATCGAAAAATACGTAATTTTGCTTTCGAAACGATTTTAACTTATTAATTAAAACATTTCAAGTAATAATTATTGTTTGAATAAAATGAGACTTATACGAACTTTTCTGGCTGTTGTCCTGTTTGTTGTAGGGATTACGGCGGTTTCTTGTACCGGAAGTTCTTCCAAAAATGATGACGGGGGTAATTTCGATGTGATGTTCCGTGTGCCGGAAGAAGCCACTATCGAATTCGGCGCGGCGACTTTCGATTTCAGAGTGCAATTCCAGAAAGCCCCGGCTAAAACAGACAAGATTGTCTTCGAAAATTCTGCAAAAGAAAAGAAAGAGTGCGAAATCCTTTCAGTTTCAGAGACCAAGTTTACGATTGCCTTGTTCGACGGAATCAGTTCTGGTGCTTACGAGATTTCCATAAAGCGCGGAAGCAGGGTCAAATCGATGGGAACTATGAATGTTACCATCAAGGGTGACGGTGTGGATCCTGAGAAAGGCTCGACAGTATATGGAAAGATTTCCTGTGACGGAAAAGGCGTCGCTGGCGTTGTCGTATCTGACGGATTTGAGGTTGCATGCACTGATGCCAACGGCGTATATCAGCTTCCTTCCGATAAAGAGCTGAAATATGTGTTCATGTCAGTCCCTTCAGGTTATGAGCCGGCATCTGAGGGTATTCTTCCGAAGATGTTTTCTGCATTGGAAAAGAAAGCCGATGTTGCGGAGCGTAAAGACTTCATCTTGAAAAAGGTAGATAACCAGGACAAATACAAGGTGTTCTTCCTCGGTGACATGCATCTTGCCAATAGAACAAAAGATTTGTCACAGTTCACTGCTTTTACCAATGACTGGAACAATTATCGTGATTCTCACAAGAACGAGAAGATGTATGCCATCACCCTCGGTGACATGACATGGGATTTGTATTGGTACACACGCAATTATCAGTTGCCTCAGTATGTTGAAGATATGAACAGGCGAGTTTCGGACATTCTCATTTATCATACCATGGGTAACCATGATAATGACATGAAAGCCACGAACAACTGGGATGCAAAGCTTCCTTATGTCAATACCATTGCTCCGGACTATTATTCATTCAATATCGGCAAGGTCCATTACATTGTTCTTGATGACATTGACTGTAGAAAATATAAAGGAGACGAGTCAAGAGATTATGAGAAAGACCTTCCGCAGGAGCAGATTGATTGGCTCAAGAAAGATCTCCAGTATGTGGACAAGAGCACTCCTCTGGTGATTATGATGCATGCGCAGGTTTTCTTCCCTAAGAGTGAAAAGGCATTCAAGATTGACCATGATGCGTCCAGCACCAATGCTATGTTCGATGCTGTCGAAGGTTATAAGGTCCATTATGTGACAGGTCATACCCATACTATTTTCAATGTTACCCCTAAGGAGGCATCCTCACTTGGAGCAACGGAGACTTATGAACACAATTCCGGCTCCATCTGTGCTTCCTGGTGGTGGTCAGGCAATCTCACCGAAGGCGTTTATGTCGGTCTTGACGGAACACCTGGCGGATACAGTATCTGGGATGTGAACGGGACTGATTTCAAGTGGAAGTACAAGGCTACCGCCAAAGAAGAGAATTATCAGTTCCGCTCTTATGACCTTAACAACGTGTCCTTCTCATACGATGATGTCCCTAAACTGAAAGACAGCGGGATGAAACTTGAGTTTGCAAAATATATTGCCGCTTATCCTTCATTGTCCAAGAAGAATGAGGTGCTTATCAATGTCTGGAACTGGTCTTCTGACTGGACTCTGGAAGTCAAGGACGAGACAGGAAAGAAACTTGAGTGGACGAGATGTTATGCTTATGACCCTCTTCATATAAAGGCATTGACAGTCAAGAGGTTCAATAAAGATATCACAGAGACTCCGGCTTTCGTTACCGTGAATAACATGCCGCATTTTTTCAGGGTCAAAGCTGACGATGCCAATGTCGATTTGACAATCAAGGTTACGGATCCGTTCGGGAATGTCTATACGGAGAACATGGCCCGCCCTAAGGCATTCAATTCATTGACGGATTCTGAACTCAAAAAATACTAGTAAAGTTTATTACCATTAATAAATACAAACCAAAAAACCAATTTTATGAGAGTCTTTAAAACATTTGCTGTGACTCTTCTTCTGACATTGGCCGCCTGCATAGGTGCCTTTGCCCAGAACAGGACGGTTTCTGGAAAGATTCTGGACAACCAACAGCAACCTCTTATCGGAGCGGCAGTTATGATTTCCGGCACCAATACCGGAACAACGACTGACGTGGACGGTAATTTCTCAATGTCGGTTCCTTCCGGTGACGTAGTCCTGGAGGTTTCATCTCTCGGTTACATAACCAGAAAGGTGAGTGTTCCGGCAACCAAGTCTTCTGTCAATGTTACTCTTGAAGAAGACAACATGACCTTGAACGAGACCGTCGTTGTGGGTTATGGTACTCAGAAAAAAGTGAACTTGACAGGTGCAATTTCAGTTGTGGATGACAAGGCCTTGAAAGACAGGTCTTCTCACAACCTTGTGACAATGCTGCAGGGTTCAGTTCCTGGTCTTAACATTACCACTCAGTCAGGTAATCCTGGAAGTACGGGAAAACTGAATATCCGTGGATTTACATCTATCAATGAAGCTAACCCGATTGTGCTTATTGATGGTGCCCTCGGAGATCTTGAGGATGTCAATCCGAATGACGTGGAGAGCATTTCAGTTATCAAGGATGCTGCGGCTGCTGCAGTATATGGAGCGCGTGCGGCTTATGGTGTTATCCTTGTGACGACCAAAAAAGGTAGTTCAGACGACGGAAAGGCCAAGGTACGTTACAGCGGAAAGTTCGGATGGGAAGAGCCTACGACTTCAACTGATTACGAGGACAGAGGATATTGGTCTGTCTATACTTTGGACAAATTCTGGAAAACTCAGGCAGCTGGTACTCCTTATACCGGCTACACCGAGCATGACATGATGGAGCTTTTGGCTCGTGTCAATGACAAGACTGAAAATCCTGATCGTCCTTGGGTCGTAAAGGAAGTCCGCAATGGTAAGGAGCAGTGGGTTTACTACTGCAATACTGACTGGTATCATGAAATGTTCAGAGACAGGCATCCTGTTCAGCAGCAGAGTATTTCAGTCAGTGGAGGAAGCAAGAATATCAAATATTTCGTTTCCGGAGGATATGACAGGCAGACAGGTATCATGAAAGCTACGGATCCTGATGTGTTCCAGAAATATAATCTTCGCGCCAAGATTGATGCAAAGTTGAATAAAGTCATGTCTTTGTCCAACAATACATCGTTCTATAACTCAAATTATTCTTGGATTGGTGTAGGCGACATTCAGGATGTGTTCCGTAATCTTCGCCATACTCCGGCGTCTTTCCCTCTTTTCAATCCGGATGGAACAGGCCTTTATAACAATCCTCTTATCATTGGCGGTAACTATAATGTAGCCAACGGTAGGCAGATTGTATTTGCCATGGGCAAACACAAGAACTATGACAAGAAGTTTAACTTCACCAATACTACCGAGCTTGTCATCAGGCCTGTAGAGCATTTCAATGTTACTGCGAATTTCACCTATAGACGTGTCAATCGCAGTGAAATGCATCGTACCGTAAACATTCCTTATGGTGTCCGTCCTGGTGTTACAGATGCTTATACTACTGGTGCTGGTCTGAATCAGCTCGAAGAGCGTACAAGAAGATATGATTATTATACCGGAAATATTTTCGGTACTTACGAAAATACCTTCAAGGATGCCCACAACCTTAAGATTATGGCTGGTTTCAACGTCGAGACATATCAGTACAAGAATGTTACAGCTGCCGGTCAGAATCTTTCAGATGAGAATCTCAACGATTTCAACCTGATATCTCCAGATGAATCCGGAGCAATCATCACTACTCTTGCAGGAGGCCAGAGTGAGTATGCTCTTGCAGGTTTCTTCGGACGATTGAATTATGACTTCAAGGGACGTTATCTTATTGAGGCTTCTGGTCGTTATGACGGGTCCTCCCGTTTCGCTAAGGGACATCGTTGGGGATTGTTCCCATCTGTATCAGGTGGATGGCGTATCTCTGAGGAGCCGTTCTTCGAGCCTGCAAGAGATATTGTGAACAACCTCAAGATTCGTGCATCTTATGGTTCCCTCGGTAATCAGAATGTATCTGACTATTCTTATATGAGGACAATTTCTCAGAAAGCTTTCAGTGGATTTACTTTCGGAGAGGGCTCGACCAATGCCAAATATTCTACTATTTCTGCTCCGAACTCCTCAGAACTTACCTGGGAAACTACTCAGCAGTACAATATCGGAGTGGATGCTTCATTGTTCAACAGCAGACTTGATTTCACTGCAGAGGCTTATATCAGAGACACCAAGAACATGCTTGTCCAGGGTAATGCTCTTCCAAGTGTATATGGTGCAGATGCTCCGAAGGAGAATTCTGCTGATTTGAGAACTCGCGGATATGAAATTTCTGCAGGATGGAGAGATTCATTCAAACTCGCAGGAAAGCCGTTTAACTATAGCATCAGGGCTTCTTTGAGTGATTATGATTCTCATATTACAAGATATGCCAACAATCCAGACAAGCGTCTGAATGATTACTACGTAGGACAGCGTATCGGAGACATCTGGGGATTTGTAGTGGATGGTCTCTTTGCAACAGATGAAGAGGCAAAGGACTATCAGGCTAATGTCTGTGATGCATTGACATACATTGGAACAAACCGTATGCAGGGTGGATTCCTTGCAGGTGACCTGAGGTATGTCGATCTCGACAACGACCATTCAGGTGAGGGTGGAATCAATAAGATTACTCTTGGAAAGAATACTGCTGATGAGCCGGGTGACCGTAAGATTCTTGGTAATTCACTTCCAAGCATGCAGTATGGTTTTACATTTGCTTTTGACTGGATGGGATTTGATGTGTCGGCGTTCTTCCAGGGAACAGGAACTCACTATTGGTATCCTTCAGGAATGAATATCGCGTTCTGGGGCTCTTATTCTTACGCTTATTATACAGCATTCATGCCTCGTGATTTCATCAAGACAGTATGGTCTGAGGAAAATCCGAACACATATTTCCCTAGAGCTCGTGTTTATTCTTCTACAGGTGGTGAGCTTGCTCCTGCCAATAGCCGTTACATCCAGAATGTCCGCTATTTGAGATTCAAGAACCTGACCGTCGGATATACCGTGCCTAAGAAACTTACCGAGAAGATTCGCGTTGAAAAAGTGCGTTTCTATTTCTCAGGTGAGAATCTGGCTTATTGGTCTCCGATAAAGAAATACACAAAGTATTTGGATCCTGAATCAGCATACCGTAGAGTAACTTCTACTAATTCTGATGGCACATACAAGAATGGCGATGCTAAAGATGCTGTAGCTTATCCTTGGCAGAAGACTATCATGTTCGGTGTTGACATTACATTCTAATGCGGGAGGACAAATTGATGAAAAAATATATATTTCCAATAATTGCTATCGTTCTTGGGTGCTCTTCTTGTGATAACTTCTTGGAGAAGACCCCTAAGGACAGACTTGTTCCGGAAACTTACTTTAAGACTGAAAATGATCTTAAGATGTTTTCCAACTCTTTCTATGATAATCTTTTGGATAAGACTCCATATGACGAACAGTCTGATGTGATGTTCGAGAAGGGAACAATATCAGATGAACTTCTCGGCGGTACTGCCCGTGAAGTTCCGCAGGCAGCTGCTTCGGGCGGATGGTCATGGGGACAGTTGCGTAAGATTAATACAATGTTGGGCCATATGGATCAGTGTACTGACGCTAAAGTGGCTAAACAATATACAGGATTGGCAAAATTCTTCAGAACCCAGTTCTATTTCAAGAAAGTCATGAGGTTCGGAGATGTGCCATGGTATGACAAAGAACTTGGCTCTCGTGACTCAAGTCTGTATAAGGCCAGAGATTCCCGCGAGCTGGTTATGAGCAACATGTTGAATGACATTGATGATGCCATTGAAAGTCTTCCTTCAGGCAAGAGTGTTTACCGTGTAAACAAGTGGGCTGCCCTTATGCTTAAGGCTCAGTTCTGCCTCTATGAAGGTACTTACAGAAAGTATCACGATGTCAATTTGCAGGGTCACTCAGCTGAAGACTATTTGAAGCTTGCGTATCAGGCTGCTGAGCAGGTTATGAATTCCGGAGTCTATTCTTTGGCTTCAGATTATCATGAGTTGTTCAGAGAACCGGATGCAGATCAGAATGAGTATATCCTCGCCATCAGAATGGAGCAGGCTATCGGATGTACACATAGCGCTACCAGCTATGTTGCAATGAACACAGGTGGCAACCCTGGTTTCTCAAAGAAATTCATTGACAGCTTCTTGATGAAAGACGGTTCCAGATATACTGATCAGGAAGGTTGGGAAACCAAGCAGTTCGTAGAAGAAGTCGCTGACAGGGATCCTCGTTTGGGAATGATTATCAGGCTTCCTCAGAGTGTCCGTGCGAACTCCAAGAAGACTATTTATGGTCCTGAACTTACCATGACTTCTACTGGATTCCAGCTTGAGAAATTCGTGATGGATCCTCAGTATGAAACTGCTGAGCGTGCAGATATGTCCTTCAATGATATTCCTGTATTCCGTCTTGCTGAAGCGTATCTCATGTTTGCTGAGGCTAAGGCAGAGTTGAATATTCTCACTCAGGAGGATGTTGACAACTCTATCAATAAACTTCGCGACCGTGTCGGAATGCCTCATCTTGAGTTGGCTGGTCTTACAGTTGACCCATTCTTGACTTCCGAAACATACGGATATAAGAATCTTACAAAACTTAATCCTTCTAATCTCGCCCAGATTCTTGAAGTACGTCGTGAAAGGACGATTGAGATGGCTTTGGAAGGAAGAAGATGGAATGATATCGTAAGATGGAAAGAAGGCGAGACTTGGACAGAGCCTTTGTATGGTATGTATTTCCCTGGCCCTGGTGCTTATGATTTGACGGGTGACGGAAAGGCTGATGTCTATCTTTACTCAACTGCAAAGGTGGCTGGTGACATCAAGAAGAAATATGGTGATGACTTTACATATCTTCAGATTCAGGAAATCGAAATCGATGGAAAGTATGTGCCATATTCAAATGGTATAATTTTGAGCGAGGGCGACAAGGGCTATGTTGCCATGCATTATAAGAAGACACGTGCCTTTGATGAAAATAGGGATTATCTTTACCCGATTCCAAGTGGAGATCGCCAACTTAATCCTAATCTTGCTCAGAATAAAGGTTGGACTGATGGTCTGGACTTCTAGTGCCATTGTGACAATAAAAATCTAGATCATTAAATTAGATTGTTATGAGAATAATAAATAAATTATTGAAAATCAGTGCGATTGCGTTGCTGGCTTCTCCTTTTACAGGATGTAAGGAGGAAGAGTTGGTCAAGCCTAGTGCATTGATGGCAGAGTCCAGTGTGACATTTGAGGCTAAATCTGCTGAAGCACAGTCCTTCAGAATCGCTTCAGATTCAGAGTGGATGGTTGACGTGGATGAACCATGGATTACAGTGGATCCCATGTCTGGTTCCAATACTATGGATGTCAATGTCGCTGTAGAGGATAACTATACTAATGGCGTGATGAACGCCCCAAGACAGGGTGTCATTACAATTGCTAACAAGAGAGGCTATTCTATTACAACTGTCGTTTATCAGAAAGGCGACAATTATCTTGGAGTAAGTGAGGTTCCTATATCTGATGTGCTTGAACTTGAGGATGGCAAATTCGCTAAAATCAATGGCGCTCAGGTCGTTGCTCTGACAGATGAAGGATATGTCGTATCAGATGCCAGCGGTTTACTTTATGTCAAACGCGGGGCAGATGCTGCCGATGTCGCAAAACTTGGTGACAAACTATTCCTTGCTGGTGAGAAGGTTTCTCTTTATGGAAATGCTGCTTTGTTGGCTGGCGAAATCACAGTTCAGTCTAATGAAGAAGTGACTCGTCCAGCACCGCTTCCGCTTCTTTCAAATCTCGATGCTGAAAAGGCTAAGAAGATAATGTATGTCTCTGTTGAGGCTGGTCTTCTCGGTCGTGACTTGAAATTCGAGCAGACTCTTCCAGTTTCAGTTACTCTTCTTGACCCTAAGTCAGGAGATGTGGATCTCGATAAGGTCAATATGCACAATGTTGCAATCAATGCCTATTTTATCGGACTTGATGGTGATAATGTGAAGCTTGCAGCTACTTCTGTTGACGATAAAGGCGAAAACGAAAGCCTTATGGCATTCTTCTATGACGATTTTTCATGGATGAAGGCATATATTCCTGCTGAAGTCAAGGTTGGCGATTCAATTAAGGAAAACAATGCAAGCGCCGAGGCTCCTAATGTCAGAAGCAATGGATCTCTCAGTAATCTTCTTGATGCTTTCCTTGCAAAAGGATACGAAGATTTGAATCCTTCATCGAAGACTCTGTATGCTCAGGCTTACTATTGGAAAATGGGCAAGACCAGTAAGGCTACCGCGAATAACAACAATGGTTTGAGACTTCCTCCTATGGAATTAAAAGGCAGCGAACTGATCAATGTCTATATCGAATTTGACTGGGCTGCGCACATGACTACTAGTGGCGACATAGATAAGGTTCAGATTGTTGCGGAACTCGAAGGCAAGGGTTCTTTCGATAATGGTACGAATGTCAGCGACCCGTTTGTGACAACTCAGGAAAAGGGTCACATTGAATGGCAGCATGCTAAAGTTCTTGCCAAGGGCGTCAATAACCAGACAAGGATTGTCCTCAGACCGGCAGAATACTCGTCTGTTACGCCAGATCAGCAGAGATGGCATGTGGACAATATCAAAGTGTCGGATTCTCACATTCCTTATGCTGAGCCTGAGTATGCCAATGTTACCGTATCTGACGAGGTCGTTACATTTGAAGGAACCCCTACAGGTCCAGCTTCCATAACGATAAACTCAGATAAGGATTGGACTATTACCAAAGGTCAGAATTCTGACTGGTTCTCCATTGATGTCACTCAAGGTGCTGCAGGGTCTGATACCAAGGTTGCTGTCACTTGCGAGCCTAGTACAATCTCAATTCTTCGCCGTAGCACTTTTGTAATAGCATCAGCCGATACAAGGAAGACCATTCATGTCGTTCAGTCTGCAGTAGGTCAGGAACTTGATCCGTTCATCAGTATCAAAGGCGGAAATTCAGTTGATATTAGTGGACAGGGTGGTGAGTTTGCTGTAACTATACAGGCAAATACAGACTATGAGACCAAGATTGATGCGGACTGGATTCAGCTTGCTCCATCTACAGTAGCTATGGTTGAGTGGACAACGCTTAAGTTCACGGCTAAGGCTAACCTTGGTGATGCCAGAACTGGTATTGTGCGATTCGTTAAAGGCAATATAGAAACTGTTCTTACTGTAAAGCAGGATAAGTTCGAGCCATCTATCAAGGTTACTACAACTGACAACGCAGTGCCGTCTGAGGGCAAATCTGTTCCAGTTCACATTGTTTCCAACGTTGACTTTACAGCTTCAACTGCAGGTATGACTTTGCCTGTATCTTCTGCGAAGGCCGGTACTTATGATTTGAATATCCCTGTTCCTGCCAATACAGGAGCTCCAAGAAAACTTTCAGTTACATTCGAGAATGCTCAATATAACTATAAGACTACATTTGAAATTTATCAGGCTGGTGGTTCAGTAGTATTCTCAGATGATTTCTCTTGGGTTGCTCCTATGGTTTCAGCTTGGAATGATGCAAACTCAGGGAAGAAGGTAGGTGATACTGTCGGTTCTTCAGGTAAGGATGCAGAGGCTCCTAATGTATATTCTAACGCCACAATCAAGTCATCTTTCGCCTCTGCTTTCAAGGCTCAGGGTTATGAAGACCTTCAGCCGTCAGAGCAAGTAATCTATCTTCAGGATCAGTATCTGAAACTTGGCAAAACCGATAAACATAACAATGCAATCCGTTTGCCTGCTGCTACTGCATTGACATCCCCTTCTGATGTGTTTGTTGAGTTTGATCATGCGACCATGTGTCAGAGTGATGGAACTTGCGATGACGCAAAGGTTGTTGTTGTCATTGAAGGTGACGGTGAGTTCGAGAATGGCACAAAGTGCAGTGACATTCTCCCTGTCATTCAGGAGAAGGGTACTTACAGATGGACTCATTCCGGAACCTTGGTTAAGGGTATGACATCAGAGACAAGACTCGTCGTAGTTATGTACCGTGTTGTCATGTCCAAAGATTCAAACGGAGTTTATAAGTTCAACAACAAGTACAATTACAAGGTCAGCGGTGCAGGTCGTATCTTCCTCGACAACATCAAGATTACAAAGTAAGTCTTAACTTACACACATAACTTTTTGGGGCGCAGACTGACAGAGTCTGCGCCCCATTTTAATAAATGCGACACGAGCATGTTCTAAGTAAGTCTCCGCAAGTTTTATATCTCACTCTGAAATCTTTTCATGATATTATGCGTATATTTGTGTATAATGCATTGCTCGCAATACAGGTAGACCGGAAAATTCAGTAGATTATGATATACCCGATAGGAATACAAAATTTTGAGAAAATCAGAACGGAGGATTTTCTTTATGTGGACAAGACAGCGGAAATATATAAATTGGCCAAAGAGGGCCGTTATTATTTCCTGAGCCGCCCTCGTAGATTCGGCAAGAGTCTTCTTGTCTCCACGATGGAAGCCTATTTCGCAGGTAGAAAAGAGCTCTTCTCGGGTCTTGCCATTGAGAAACTGGAGACCGAGTGGAAACAACATCCGGTACTGCATTTGGACCTTAGCGGGGTGTCATATACAGATGAGTTTGTTCTGGAAAGAGTACTTTCTGATAAACTTGCCAAGTGGGAGACATTATATGGAGCAGTAAATACGAGTGATATTTTAGGGCTCCGTTTTAAGGAAGTGATCGAGGCTGCGTATAATAAGACCGGTAACCAGGTAGCTATTCTCATTGACGAATACGATAAACCCATTATTGATAATCTCGGAAATGAACCGACGCTGTCACATCTCAGATCTACGCTCCAAGGTTTTTATAGCGTTATGAAATCGATGGATGCAAGAATTCGTTTCGGTTTCCTGACAGGTGTAACCAAGATTGGGAAAATGAGCGTATTCAGTGGGCTTAACAACCTGAATGATATTTCGATGATTCCAGACTATGTGGATATCTGCGGTGTTTCAGAAACTGAACTTCATGAATATTTCGATGAAAGCATATCGGAGTTGTCATCTGCAAATGAAATGAGCAAGGAGGAGTGTTATGTAAAACTCAAGTCCATGTATGACGGCTACCACTTCTGTGAAGATTCTATCGGTATCTATAATCCGTTCAGTTTGCTGAATACATTCCAGAATAAAAAATTCCGTGAATATTGGTTCGAAACCGGAACTCCAGGATTTCTTGTGGAAGTAATGCGTAAGACAAGTTTTGATGTGACTACACTTGAAAATCAGACTGTTGACTCTACCCTTATGTCGAACGCAGATGCCATTTTTGAGAATCCTGTCCCGTACCTTTTCCAGAGCGGTTATCTGACCATAACCGGCTACAACGATATGTTCCGCCTTTATCAGTTAGGATTTCCAAATCAAGAGGTGAAGAATGGTTTCCTAAACTGCTTGCTGAAGTATTACGTTCCGATGTCGCCAGATATGTCAGGAACTACATTGATTTATCAGCTATGGCATAGCATAACCGAAGGTAACCCGAAATCGTTTATGCAAATACTCTCGTCCTTGTTTGCCAATACCAGTTACCAGATCCAAGGCGAGACTGAGAAGGATTTCCAGTATGCCATGTACATAATCTCTGCTCTTCTTGGCGAATATGTCCAGGTCGAACGTACTACCAGCAATGGCCGTATCGATCTGATCATCCAGACTAAAGAGTTTATCTATATCTTTGAGTTGAAGGTCAATGCTGATGCTGACGTTGCGCTGAGGCAGATAGATGAAAAGGGCTATGCCCGACCATTTGAAGGTGATTCGAGGAAACTTTTCAAGATCGGTGTTAACTTCTCGACTGCCACGCGTAGAATCGAAGACTGGAAAATTGTATGACAAAGCAAGGAGAGGGATGACTCAGAAGGATCTGGCCGGGAAGATAGAGGTAAGTCCCGCGCGTGTCAATGCTTATGTTTCAGGTCGTGCCACTCCGACCCTTAAAATGGCAGCCAAGTTATGCCGGGCTTTGTCAATAACTCCAGAAGACCTTCTTGGTACACAGGATTAGGTCTCCCGGAAGTTTTCGTGTGTGGCGACAGAAGGCGCCGGCTTTCGCGAAAGTTATAAATTGAGTACCTTTGCAGTCGCTTATGGGAAAAATCAATAAAGACATACTTTTGGGAATGCTGCGTGGAGGTCAGCCGATGACCTTCGGGCAGCAGGCGAAACTGGCGGGTATAATGAGTATGCCGGCAATCTTGGCGCAGCTCTCATCGGTGCTGATGCAGTTCATCGACTCTGCGATGGTCGGAAACCTCGGGGTCAATGCTGCCGCATCAGTCGGCCTGATGTCCACCTGCACCTGGCTGTTCGGAGGCTTCTGTTCTGCCGCTGCAGCCGGCTTTTCAGTGCAGGCTGCCCATCTTATCGGAGCAAAGGACTTCGCAGGAGCAAGGAAGATTCTGCGGCAGGGAATCACAGCACTGCTCACATTCAGCGTAATAGTGGCATTGACAGGAATTTGCATCAGCCATAGTCTTCCTGGCTGGCTGGGAGGAGCAGACGAAATCAGACACGATGCAGGTATGTACTTCATGATAGTCATGGCCGGACTGCCGGCAGTGCAGTTCGAGTTCTTTGGCGCAGGGATGCTCCAGAGCTGCGGCAACATGAAGATACCTAGCATCATGAGCATCATAATGTGCGTACTTGACGTCTGCTTTAACTTCATGCTCATCTACCCGACAAGGACATTGACCTTAGGTGGCATTGACCTTACTGTTCCGGGAGCCGGTCTTGGCGTCGAAGGGGCTGCGCTCGGGACCGTTATGGCCGAATGCTGCACCGTCGGGGTATTGATGTATTATATCGTCGTCCGTTCGAAGGAACTGTCGATCTTCAAGAGGGGAGAGCGGGGAAGTTTCAGACCTACCAGAGTCTGTATCAATAACGCATTGACAATCAGCCTTCCGATGACCATGCAGAACATCATCATGCGTGGCGCACATGTGCTCAGCACCATCATTGTCGCACCTCTTGGAACCATATCCATTGCGGCCAATGCGTTTGCAATTACCGCCGAGAGTTTCTGCTACATGCCGGGCTACGGAATTGCAGATGCCGCGGCATCTCTTGTCGGACAGAGCCTCGGAGCCAAGAGACAAGACCTCGCGAAAGGTTTTGCACGTATTACCGTCGGACTTGGCATGGTCGTGATGGGCCTCATGGCCGTGATAATGTATGCGCTGGCCCCGCAATTCATCGGGCTCATGTCCAATGATGCCCAAGTCGTTGCGCTCGGCGCCCATGTCCTCCGCATTGAATGTTTTGCCGAAGCCATGTTCGGAGCATCCATCGTCGGGTATGGAGTCTGTGTCGGAGCCGGCGACACCCTTATCCCGAGTACCATCAATTTCTCTACCATGTGGATTTTCCGAATCATCCCAGCCTTCTTCCTTACCAAGTTCATGGGCCTCGCCGGATTCTGGGTTAGCATGTGTATTGAACTGAATATCAGGGGTGTCCTTTTCCTGTGGCGACTGAAAAGCGGAAAATGGATGAGAGTCAGACTTCAGACCGAGAAGTGATTCGGGCAAAAACTCCCGTAAAAATGGTAACGGCGGAGGAATGATAATTGAAGTGAAGGGGGAGCGCGCAGGCTATTGTCAATGCCAGTGCGCATAGTCTATCATTGACAATTACAAAACAGATTCATATGGAAAAAATTATCGGGCAGGAATTCATCGGCGAAAGGCCGCTGTACTGCAAACATGACCTCTATCTTGAAAACGTGAAAATCCACAGAGGCGAGTCCGCCCTGAAAGAAACAAGTAATATCACAGCTGTAAACTGTGTCTTCGAAGGAAAATATCCGTTCTGGTGCTGCGAGAACTTCGTAGTGAAGAACTGTCTTTTTACAGGTGGCGCAAGAGCTGCGCTTTGGTATTCCAGAAATCTGGAAATGACTGATACATACGTGGATGCACCGAAGATGTTCCGTGAGATGGATGGTATCAGACTGAAGAATGTCCAGATCCCTGGTGCTGCTGAAACCCTCTGGCACTGCAAGAACATTGAACTGGACAACGTGAGCGCCGACCATGCCGATTATATTTTCATGCATTGCAGCGACGTCAAGATCAGTAACTTCCGTCTGGACGGCAACTATTCCTTCCAATATTGCAAGAATGTCGAGATTCACGATTCCATTCTTAACACCAAGGATGCCTTCTGGGGGACTGAGAACGTAACTGTCTATGACTCAGAGATTAATGGCGAATATCTCGGATGGTATGCAAAGAATCTCCGCCTCGTGAGATGCAAAATCTCCGGCACCCAGCCGCTTTGCTACGCTGAAAACCTCATCATGGAGGACTGCACAATGGCCCCTGACGCCGACCTCGCCTTCGAGTACACTTCTGTCAATGCCGATGTCCGCGGTCATATAACTTCTGTCAAGAATCCTCGTACAGGAAAGATCCAGGCCGACAGCATCGGAGGACTCATTATTGATGAAAATATCAAGCAACCGGCTGATTGTAAAATCATTACAAAATAATTGACCTATGTTCGATTTCGATAAGATCAATGTCCGTCGCGGTACTAATTGTGTAAAGTGGGACGTGGAGAAAGAGGGCGTAATCCCAATGTGGGTGGCCGATATGGACTTCCAGACTGCACCATGCATCACGGAAGCGGTGCAGAAGCGCGCCGCCCAGGGCATCTTTGGCTACGCCCGTGTACCTGATGCCTACTATGAAGCCGTTTGCGGCTGGTTTGCGCGCAGACATGGCTGGAACATCAGCAAAGACTGGATCATCTATACCACAGGCGTCGTTCCTGCCCTCTCCGCCACGATTAAGGCGTTGACAAAACCCGGCGACAAAGTCCTCATCCAGACACCGGTCTATAACTGCTTCTTCTCATCAATACGGAACAACTGTTGCGTTATGTCCGACAACCGTCTCGTGATGGGCGAGGCCTCTGGAGACACTGCCAATGAATTTACCTATCACATTGATTTCGAAGATTTTGAGGCGAAAGTGCAGGAGGCTGCCGTATTCGTACTCTGCAATCCTCACAACCCTGCCGGCCGCGTCTGGACCCCTGAGGAACTGCGCAGGATGGCAGAAATCTGCCTCAAGCATAATGTCCCGGTCATCAGCGACGAGATTCACTGCGAAATCGTCATGCCTGGCTATACATATACCCCGATGGCGAGCCTTTCACCTGAAATTCAGAACAATACCGTCACATTCTGCTCGCCGAGCAAGTCATTCAATATCGCAGGACTCCAGATTGCCAACATCGTGACGAGCCGCGAAGACTGGCGCGAAGCAATCGACAAGGCTATCAATGTCAATGAAATATGCGATGTAAACCCGTTCGGAGTCGAGGCATTGATTTCGGCCTACACCGACCCTCAGGCGGAGCAGTGGCTCCTCGCCATGAACGCTTATGTCAATGACAATTATCGCATCCTCTGCGATTTGTTCTCCTCGAAGCTGCCGTGGCTGCCCGTCACCCGCCTGGAGGGAACCTACCTTGTGTGGTGCGACTGTCGCAGCCTCGGCCTGAGCTCAAAGGACCTGGAGAGGATTCTTGTCAATGCAGGGGTGCATGTCAATGCCGGTTCGATGTATGGTGAGGCCGGCGACGGCTTCATCCGTATCAATCTTGCCTGTCCGAAATCTCTTCTGACAGAGGGACTTGACAGGATCGTGCAGACACTGGATCAATTGCATCGTTAGTCCTCAGCAATCGTATTTTATAGAGTATAAAAAAAGCGGCCGGATGTTCCGGTCGCTTTTCAAATATATTCTGTTCTATGGTTTAGAAAAGAGTCTTTACGATAGGTGCGTTATCCAAGACAACGTAGTTGAACGGCTTTGTGAAATTTGCCATTTTTACAACGTAAGGAGTTCTTGCAGATGAAACTGATGCTTTAGCTAAATCGGTTACAGGCATACTGAGATTGTAAGTTCCTGAAATTGCGTGATCCAATCTGTCCTTAAGAGCGAGTTCAATCTTGTAATTGTTGCCTTCTCCCTTTGTGAGAGTTACCTGTCCCTTTTCTGGAACAGCAAAACGTGTGAGAGAATTGACATTCTTTACAGAATATAAGATTGAAGGGTAGAGTCTTACTTTATTTCCTTGGAATTCAGCCTTACCTGGTCTGAATGTGTTTAACGAGTCTGCATATGATTTTGCATCTGCGGGAGTGCAAGGATATGTACCTGAAAGGTCTTTGCCTGTGACGTCGCTATAGTCAATGTAGAGAGCGAGTGTCAATATATCTTGTTCGCCAGCTGAGTTGTTACCCTCTAATGAAACATAGGCAATACCGCAATCTTTAGTAACCAATGCTCCTTTATTGTTTATGAATTCGCTAACTTGTGCCGATGCTTTAGTAACTGCCGGGCTGTAGTCAGCTGTAAGACTGGTCCAATTGGAAGCATCTTCGCCGCCGCCATTGCCGGACATATCTGCAACAAATAACGTTCCGGTATAAGTTCCCTTATAGGTTCTGTCCCCAGCAAGTGTAACTTCGAAATCCACTTTAAGCTTTTTGTCTTCAGTTGTGCCTACAGTAACGTTACCGCCGGTCATACCATATTTGTAACGGTCTGTTTCTGCTGTTCCGTAAACGAAACTATATGAAGAAAGGTCATATACGTATTTGTTGAGGTCAACCGCTGTTTTACCGCAACCTTCATATGTTTTTCCAATCATGCTGTTTATCGCGGCATTTACGTCAGCGGCAGGAGGTAATGCTATTACGAATGAAACGTCGTCATAAGGCAACTCAACTTCACCTTTGGCAGAAACTTCTTTATCGATCAGAGTCAGGATAACAACATCGTACTGACCTTTTGACTGGAAAGCGTCGCCAAAATATACGGCCTGAGCGTAGTTCATGGTCTTGTTCTGTGCTTTTGCAGGCTCTTCCGGCTTAGGCTCCGGTTCAGGTTCTACAACCTTTGCGCTCTGGAATACAACGACATTTACAGTGTTTTCACTTTTGAATGTTACTGAAGAGAATCTGTCAGCCTCATTAGGATTCTCCGCAACAGTAATTGTTACAGTTGCTGCGCCTGTTCCTGAAGCAGGAGATACAGTTACCCATGAATCCTTCGGTGTAGCAGTCCATGAGAGACCTTTTGTGTTAACCTCGACAGTCTGGGATGACTGTTTGCCGTCGAAGTTTACACTACTAGGAGTAACCTTGAGGACATCCGCTGGGGATTCCTTAGAATTTTCTTTATCGCAACTTACAGCTGCGAGTGATGCAATGCCCGCTGCCACAGCAAATGCGACATAGCGGAGAGAATCGAGTAAATTTCGCTTCATATCTTGATTTTTAATTTATTTATGGTCACAAGTTATAAAATTATTTCTGATAAAAGATACCCGAGGCGACAAATTTGCAACTTTTCTTCAATTTTCTTTTTTCTTTAATTTTTTGTGTCCGGAAAACATTGCAAAAGCATTGATGACCCAGAAAAACAGAGCCCGGATAATCGAATTATCCGGGCTCTCTGTTGGATCGCTTCAGATGACTATTCGTCACCAGGGTGAATTGCGCCCATAGGGCAGACACCGGCGCATGTGCCGCAGTCAACACAGATGTTTGGGTCAATGTGATATACATCACCTTCTGAAATTGCACCTGCAGGGCACTCGCTGATACATGTGCCGCATGCTACGCACTCTGTTTCTGAGATTTTGTAAGCCATAATACTTCCTTTTGTTTGTTGTTGTATATTTTGCCGGACCATCTGCATGGATACACCATATATAGTGTGAACCGGCAGAACCGGATTACAAATGTATGTGAATTCTCTCAAATAATCAAATCATGGAAAGATTTTTGCAAGAGAACGTCCGTTATGTTGAAGATTTTCAGATATATTGCCGCAGTTCTGTCTGCGGTAGTGGTTTCGTCTGCGTTATGGGCACAGACGAAGACGGATGGCAAAACCGTTGACATTGACGGTATTGCGAGATTTGACAGGATTATCTACGACTTCGGGGATGTGACGTTGGGACAGGGAGCATTGACCTGCTCTTTCACTGTCACCAATATCTCTCAGAAGCCGGCAGTTATATATAATGTGGTGTCATCATGTGGCTGTACTGGGGTGAAATGGACCCGCGAGCCGGTGCTTCCCGGCAAGACAGGAAAGATTACTGCCACATATTCCAATGATGAAGGTCCCTATCCATTCGACAAGACATTGACAGTATATATGTCCGGACTGAAGAAGCCGGTTGTCCTGAGACTGAGGGGTGTTGTGCATGAGAAGAAATTGAGTCTCAATGAATTGTATCCTCAGCGCCGCGGCTCACTGGCATTGAAAAAAACTGAACTGAAGCTGGGGAACCTTTCCCAGGGAGGCCAGCGGAGCGATGCGGTCTCTGTCGCCAATGTCGGGAGCGGCGCGTTGAAAGTCTCTTTTGCGAAGGTTTCTCCAGGTCTGTCCATATCGGTTTCTCCGAATCCGATACCGGCGGGCAAGACTGCCAAGATGACATATATCGTGACTGCTGACAGGTCCCGTTGGGGAAAGAACTGCTACCATGCGACTCCGGTGGTCAACGGGCAGTCATACAAGCCTATCGACATATGGGCGTTCACTAAAGAGGATTTTTCAACATGGTCGGCGGAGCAGCAGGAAAACGGCGCTCAGCCGATATTTGATTACAGCACTTTCGACTTCGGCAAGGTGAAGAGCGGTACCGTTGTGACTGCCAAGTTCAAGTTCAAGAACATGGGAGGCCGCACTTTCCATATATATAAGATGGATCCTGAGAACAGCCGCGTGACGGTTCCAGCTTCTGTCAATGATACTGCGCCGGGCGCGAGCGGCGAGTTCGTCTGCCGGCTTGACACGACCGGACTTCCTGCCGGGGATAATGACGTGGCCGTCATCCTCACCACCAATTCACCTTTAAGACCCGTGATAAGTCTTTACATATCAGGCACTGTCACCAAGTGATAACTGACTTTCGACATGATTCCTTATTTTTTGCATGTACATACTGAACACCACATCCCGACAGGCATACCTGATGCACTTCTGGATGCATTGACAGAATCCATAGGCATCTGCGCACTCGTCATCCTTATGATGACATTGATAGAAATTTTCAATGTCGTGACGAAGGGGCGTCTTTTCCGGGGGCTTGAAAATCACCGGTTTGCGCAGATTTGCACGTCTTCTGCACTTGGTTTCATTCCCGGCTGTCTCGGCGGCTTTGCGGGCGTGTCCCTCTATTCGCACAGGATGGTGGGTTTCGGCGCCCTGATGGCGACCCTTGTCGCGACGACAGGCGACGAGGCGTTCATCATGCTGGCTTCGTTTCCCGGGGACGCTCTCAAGATGATGTTGGGGCTGTGCGTGCTCGGAATTGTCGTCGGCTATGCGACCGATATTTTTATAAGGTCAATGCAGAAGAGGGGAAAACTTCTGAATGTGGGTTCGGACCGTCAATGTGATGACAATTACGAGCTTCATGCGTGTGACTGTGAAGAGCATCACCATGACCATCATGAGCATGGCGGGCATGAGGAAGGTGCCGTCCATTCCAGGATTATCCATTTTGTCCATGAGCATGTCTGGAGGCATGTCATCAAGCGTCATCTTCCGACGATTTTTGCCTGGACTTTCGGCGTGTTGGCCCTGTTCGGCATCCTGTCCATATATATAGACATCGAAACATGGATTCGCGGCAATGTCTGGATTATGATTCTTCTTGCCGTCCTTATGGGCTTGATTCCTGAGTCAGGACCGCACCTCATCTTCGTCACCATGTACGCCTCCGGCATCCTGCCGTTCTCCGTCCTCCTTGCCAATTGCATAGCGCAGGATGGTCACGCCTGCCTGCCGCTCATCGCCGAAAACCCGAAAAGCTGGCTGACGGCCAAACTCCTGAAATCCGCTATCGCCCTCGCAGCAGGATTCTTGTCAATGATAATAGCATGAGCCCTGACAGATTTCTCTATCAAGGCTCAGATGACAATTCTCTAGAATGATATGTTCTAGTCCGCGTCAGGCGTATATGTTTTCAATGCCAGTTTCTTGACCAGCATCACGAAACCGCCTGTGAGGATAAGGTTCAGCACAATCGTGAGTACCGAAATGAGCAGTGCAGGGCCGCCGAGATTATAGCCGATAGCAATGAAAATCACACCGGCGCCGACCTCTCCGCGGGTGAACATGCCGATAGAAAGCGCAAGCCTCTCACTGAATTTGCGGTCGCGGTAGAAAAACAGCGGCATGAGCTTGCCGACATTGGAAAGAGCCGAAACGATGACCACATGCAGCGCAATCATACCCCATGACATCATCGGCTGGGAACCGGTAATCGAGCCCGCACCGGCACTGCCTGCAGAAAGGTCAATGCCAATGAATTGCGGCATGCTCATTCCCACGAGGAACATGAAGAAATAAGAAATTCCCGTAGCGAAATTCTCCTCCGTCTTGCTGTCGATATGGACATGCTTCATAACCATTCCGAGAACGAAAGCCGGCAGCAGGACCTCGATATGCACGCCTTCGTGCTTTCCGAAAATATGCTCTGAGAGGAAGTAAATTCCCTGAGTCACAGCAATTACTATGATAGAATAGAACAGGATCGCCTTCCAGTCTTGCCTCATATTATAAGATCCCATGCGCTTCCAGCCGAGAATCAGAAGGAAAACTACTATGGTCAGGATTGCAGCCATCTGCCACTTCATTCCGATCATGAAAATCTGGAGAGGAATCATAAGCAGAATCGTGTCAAGGTCATCGAAAATCGCGAGCACCTGAATTTTCTTGTACATCCAGCTGGACTTCAACTTCAATGCAGCTAGCATCGTGAAAAGAATTCCGGCAGAGGTAGGAGCGGCGAAACGGCTCATCAGCAGCGTTTCCTTCCATGCCTCCCAGTCAGACCAGTACTCATGCGGCAGGAGAGCCAACACATAATAGATACAGATCAGAATCCACGGCATCGCCGCCGTTATCATAGCGATAAAATAATCAAGAGCATAAGAACGCCATTTGGTTTTGTCTATTTCAAATTCGCGTCCGACATTGATCATGATAAAAGCCAGACAAATGTATAAAAGCATGTCGCTTGCGGTTTTGACGGTGTCCGCAGCTTCACCGATGACTTGTGGAAGAATCTGAGAAACAGCCAGTCCGACAAGAAGAAAGAGGGAAAAGGTAAGTACTTTTCTCATCAAATGACAGTATTAGGTATTTGTGAATAAACCGGCGTTTTAGCGCCGTCGGCATATTTATGCCTAATATATTTGGGGCTGCAAAGTTACAAAAAATCGACCAAAATACCAATATATCACATTTGATTTGCTTTGATTAAAGATATTTACTATTTTTGGCTGTCCGAGTTATCTTTTGTGAATTAATCGGCAAAATTGGTAAATAATTAAAAGAACCACGTTGTTATAAACTTATGATTAATCAAGAAGCAGGAAGATGCTTGCTCTGCAAGATTCCGCGCTGTTCTACGGCCTGCGCTGTCAGAACGGATGTGCCTACCGCGATGAAACTGTATCGCGAAGGAAAAAATGAAGAAGCCGCTGAAATGCTTTTCAGGAACAATCCGTTTTCAGCAATAACCAGCATCGTGTGTGACTGGAAAAAGAATTGTCTTGGACATTGCGTACTCAATGCCAAGAACGTACCTGTCAGATGGCATGAGATAGAGGAGGAACTTTCCTGCAGCTATCTTTTCAATGCCCACGTTACGGCAGGTCCTGATTGCGGAAAGAAAGTGGCCATCGTCGGCGGAGGCCCTGCGGGAATCACTGCGGCCCTCATGCTCAGGGAGGCCGGATGCGCAGTCACGATTTTCGACCGCAACGAAAAATCATGCGGAGTGCTCAGATACGGAATTCCTGAATTCCGCCTCGACCCGAAACTCGTGGAGCAGTACGACAGAATCCTGGCTGAGGCCGGAGTCGAGTTCAAGGGAGGAGTCAATGTTACTGCTTCCGGAGAGAAAGGTTCCGTAAGCCTGTCAAGCATCATGAAAGACTACGATGCCGTCCTCATGACAGCCGGAGCCTCCATTCCTAGAAAACTCGACGTTCCTGGAGAGGACTCCGATAGAATAATCTATGCTCTTGATTATCTGAAGGATCCGGATGCATTCAAGCTCGGACACAAGGTTCTCGTCATCGGAGGCGGCAATGTTACCATGGATGCATGCCGCACGGCTCTGCGCCGCGGTCATGACACATGGGTATATTACAGAAAGTCTTTCGAGAACATGCCTGCCAACTCAAGCGAGGTTCATGAGGCAATAGAGGAAGGCGTGAAATTCGAGGTCTTCGAGGTTCCTGTAGCAGTCAAGGACAATATCGCTGTCATGCGCAAGTGCGAAAACGTCACCAAAGAAGACGGACGACTCACCACCAGAATCATTGACGGAACCGACCATGACGTAGAGTTCGATTCAATGCTGGTAGCGATTAGCGCCAACGTGGATTACAGCGTATTCGAAGGATTGGATGTCGAGATGATGAAAGGCTGGCCTGTAACAGATGACAAACAGCAGACCAGTGTCAAGGGCCTGTTCGTAGCCGGCGACTTCATCCTCGGACCTGCCACCGTAGTCGAGGCTGTTCAGTCCGCAAAGGTTGCCGTATCCGGCATCCTCGAACATTTGGGAAAATAATGTTTATTTGATTGATAGTTACACCACGTTGTTCCGCAGTTCATGTCTCTCTGAGCTGCGGAATTTTATGTTTGTCCGTAAGAAAACGTTTAATTACGGACAACTGCTTGAATTTGAATAACTTGTTCGTAGAAAAACGTTTTAACCCGGATAAGTTGTGCCTCAGATGCAATTTGTCCGGGTAAACCCCGGTTTTCACGGACGTTTCCGTGCTCAAACAATAATTTGTATTATACTGAAAAAGGTTGACTCATAAAAACGAGT
>FR890604.1 GCA_000435075.1 Bacteroides sp. CAG:770
CGACAGACAGAACCGCGCTTACAAGACATGTCAACACGGAAAAGCTGAGTTGTTTAGCTCGTATGGGCAAGAGCCCTTTGATTTTCGACCCTCTTGGCAACGGCAGTCCAGTGTTACACATTGACAATCAGAAAGTTAGCCAACTCAATGAATGTCAAGAGGCTGGTTCGTAAGGGGGTCTTGGCATGAGCATTCGGACGGCCTATACATATAATATATTGACACACAATAAATTATAGACGAAAAAAAAACAAAACCAACAAATGTCAAGAGGGTCGAAAACTATACACATACTTAAAAATCGATCATGATTCTGCAACAACATAGTAACATGAAAGAAATAAGTTGACTCAGATTAAGAGAAGATTTTCGAGGATAGATATGTTTTCGAAGATGGAGTGTGCCGGTGGCACATGACTGATGAGAAAACAGATATAGACCGAAAAGATTCCTTAAGATGATGCAAGTTATTTTTTGAAGGTTACATAATATAACAGGAGCCGCCCCGAAATCCGGGACGGCTCCAATTGTATCGTCAGGCTTGTATGCCTGAAGGAATTATCTTACTTGCTCTGTGCGATAGCAGCCTGCGCAGCTGCGAGGCGGGCGATAGGCACACGGAACGGTGAGCAAGAAACGTAGTCAATACCGATCTTGTTGAAGAACTTGATTGAATCAGGATCTCCACCATGTTCTCCGCAGACACCGCACTTGAGTTCCGGTCTCTTAGAGCGTCCGCTCTGGATACCGTACTCAACGAGCTTGCCGACACCCTTGGTATCGATGGTCTTGAACGGATCAGCATCCAGGAGTTTGTTTCCAAGGTATTCACCCATGAATGTTCCGACATCATCACGAGAGAAGCCGAAGGTCATCTGGGTAAGGTCGTTGGTACCGAATGAGAAGAACTGGGCTGTACGTGCCATTCTGTCACCGGTAAGGGCAGCACGAGGAATCTCGATCATAGTACCGAACTGGTAGTGGATTGTGGTGCTGTACTTGCCCTCAACCTCAGCTTTCACTCTGTCGCAGATAGCCTTCTGGAAGCTGAGCTCACGAGCTGAAATGGTTACAGGAATCATGATCTCAGGAACCGGGTGCAAACCCTCCTGCTGGAGTTCGGCGGCAGCTGTAAAGATTGCCCTGTACTCAACCTCGGCGATGAGAGGGAATGACACATGGAGACGTACTCCACGGTGACCCATCATAGGGTTCACCTCGTGCAACGACTCGCCACGCTTCTCGATTTCCTCAACAGAGACACCGAGTTCCCTTGCAACCTCAGCCTTCTTCTCCTCAGTTCTAGGAACGAACTCGTGGAGAGGCGGGTCGAGCAGACGGAATACAACCGGCTTGCCATCCATGATTCTGAGTGTGCTCTTCACTGAAGCCATGATGAACGGCTCAAGTTCTGTAAGAGCAGCCTTTCTCTCTTCGTCGGTATCGCAAAGAATCATCTTGCGGAGTTTTGCGAGAGGTGTCTCTGAATTCTTTCCGTAGAACATGTGCTCGAGACGGAAAAGACCGATACCTTCAGCACCGAATGAGAGAGCCTTCATTGCATCCTCAGGGGTATCAGCATTGGTACGGATACCGAGCTTGCGGAACTTGTCTGCGAGAGCCATGAACTTCACGAACAGAGGATTCTCTGATGCGTCCATTGTCTCGATCTTCGCGTTATATACGAGACCTTTAGTTCCGTTGAGACTGAACCAGTCGCCCTCTTTGAACTTCGCATCGTGTCCTGCGAAAGTCACAACCTTGTTCTCGAGGTCAATGTGCATTGCATCGCAACCTACGATACAGCACTTGCCCCATCCGCGGGCTACAAGAGCAGCATGTGATGTCATACCGCCACGGACGGTAAGAATACCTGCTGCAGCACGCATACCCTCGATATCCTCAGGAGAAGTCTCCTCACGGACCAGAATAACCTTTCTGCCTTCCTCAGCAGCACGTACAGCATCCTCAGGAGAGAATACCAGTGTACCTACCGCTCCACCTGGAGATGCAGGAAGTCCCTGAGCCATAACCTTTGCCTTCTTCTCTGAAGCAGGGTCAAGGATAGGGTGGAGAATCTCGTCGAGCTGTGCAGGAGAAACGCGCATAACTGCGGTCTTCTCGTCGATCATACCTTCCTCGAGCATATCGATAGCCATCTGGAGTGCTGCAAGACCGGTTCGCTTGCCGATACGGCACTGGAGCATCCAGAGGTGACCTTCCTGAATGGTGAACTCGATGTCCTGCATATCGTGGAAATGCTCCTCGAGTCTTGTCCTGATATCGTCAAGCTCTGCATAAACCTCAGGCATAGCCTTCTCGAGAGACTGCAGATCTTTATTTTTCTCTGTCTTGGTAGCCTCGTTAAGAGGATTTGGAGTACGGATACCTGCTACGACGTCCTCGCCCTGAGCGTTGATAAGCCACTCACCATAGAACTTGTTGTCACCGTTTGCAGGGTTACGTGAGAATGCAACACCTGTAGCAGATGTGTTGCCCATATTACCGAACACCATTGACTGCACATTGACAGCTGTTCCCCAATCATCCGGAATCTTTTCAATCTTTCTGTATGTGATCGCGCGTTTTCCGTTCCATGACTTGAACACGCCGCCGATTGAGCCCCAGAGCTGCTCTCTTGCAGTATCAGGGAAATCCACGCCGAGAACTTCCTTCACTTTTGCCTTGAATCTGTCGCAAAGTTCCTTAAGTTCATCAGCCGTAATTTCGGTATCTGAAGTATATCCTTTCTCAGCCTTGAGATCTGACATCATTCTGTCAAGCTGCTGGCGGATACCTTTGCCGTCCTCAGGCTCTATGCCTTCTGCCTTCTCCATAACGACATCAGAGTACATCATGATGAGACGACGGTATGCGTCATATACGAAACGAGGATTGCCTGTCTTCTTGATCATTCCAGGAAGTGTAGCAGAGCAGAGACCGATATTGAGGATGGTATCCATCATACCAGGCATTGAACTTCTTGCGCCTGAACGGCAGCTTACGAGAAGCGGGTCGTTCGGGTCACCGAATTTCTTGCCCATGAGTTTCTCTGTAGCTTCGAGTGCCTCGGCAACTTCCTGCTTGAGTGCGTCCGAGTAACCTCCGCCAAGAGCGTAATACTCAGCACAGCACTCTGTTGTAATGGTAAATCCTGCCGGAACAGGCATTCCGAGAAGGTTCATCTCGGCAAGGTTAGCGCCCTTTCCTCCGAGGAGTTCGCGCATGGTACCGTTTCCCTCAGCTGTCTTGCCTCCGAAACGATAAACCCTTTTCTTATTTTCTAGCATATTGTAAATATAGGTTTTGATTTTTCAAAAATTCTCATTGAAAAAACGTTCGCCGTGTCTCTATCACGGCATCACACTGAACAAGAGCGCGAATTTAATCATTTTATAGCAGTTTCGCAAATATGGACAACATCATTTCTTTTTGTGTCCGTTCTCGAACAACTCCAGAGAGTTGATGAGATTCTGCCAGATACTGTAAAGCCCACCTGCGACAGAGGTGACAGGAGTCAGATACGAGTAGCCGAGCCATATGAGGAAGCCCGAATTCTTCTGGCCGAGCGCCTGGCCCGCAGTTATAGCATCTGACATTGACACTTCCTCATCTTTCGCAAGCATACGCCCCGTGGCACGCCCCACCGCAAACTGTATAAGGGTGCAGGCCAATGACACCAGAGCGATAAGTATGGCGCCCCAGACCGATATCCGGCTGGTGACCAATGCCCTAGTAGCCAGATAAATGGCAAAGGTCAATGCCCCTCCCCACACATAGAAAGCCCAGTCGGCATACCTCATGAGCCACCTCTGAAGCGGACGTACAGTATATCTTATTAGCCATGCCACCAGCAGAGGCATCACCAGCAGAGGGAAAATCTTCATGCATATTGCTGAAAAGCTCCTGAAGAAAGTCGCATCAGGAGACGAATTGAAAAGCGGTATCACCAACGGAATTATGAACGCCGCGGCAACATTGATAAGAACCACATAAGAGACCGTATCGGAGAGGCTTCCGCCAAGCTTATTGGTAATCACCCCAGCAGCGGCCGCTGTAGGACAGACGAAGCAGAGCATCGCACATTCTGCCAGAATCTTCCCGGTTCCGTCAGGAAGGATTACCGCCACCCAGGCAAATACGACAAACAGCACGACCTGGATTACAAGGGCGACAAAATGCCACTTGCGGAACCTCAGGTCATGCGGAGAGATCTTGTTGAACTGAAGGAAAAGCATGATAGCCATCAGTACCGGCTGGATATTCTTGGCAAATACAGAAAAGCCGGGTTCCACGTTCTCAGCCAACGCAGGAACAAGATAAAGAATCATGTAAGACACTATCCCCAACACGATGGCAATAGGAAGCATCCAATCTTTAAAGAATTTCAACATTATGATTTACAACAACTTGGAAGCAATATCAGACAATTCACTGCGCTCCCCTTTCTTCAGGAAGACATGTTCAAAGAGTTTCTGCCCGGCCATCTTCTCTCCAAGATGCGTAAGACCATTGGACCACTGGTCCAGATATGGTTGGTCAATCTGGAAAATATCTCCGGTGAAGACCATCTTGGTTCCCTCTCCCGCACGTGTTATAATAGTCTTGATTTCATGCGGAGTCAGGTTCTGGGCCTCGTCAATGATAAAGAACGCCTTGCCGAGACTGCGTCCCCTGATATAGGCCAGAGGAGTGATAAGCAGTTTCTCGTCCTTCAGTAGCCCCTCGATATGCTGGTACTCCCTGCTGCTTGGACGGTACAACGCCTTGATGACATTGAGATTGTCCATCAGCGGCTGGAGAAACGGGCTCATCTTGTTCTTCTGGTCGCCCGGCAGGAAACCGATGTCCTGATTACCGAGAATCACGGTCGGACGAGAGAGGATTATCTGGTCGAATTCCTTCTCAAGTTCCAGAGCCGAGGCCAATGCCAGCAGAGTCTTTCCTGTTCCGGCCCCGCCTGTCAATGACACGAGCTGGATCTTCCTGTTCAGACATGCGTCAAGCGCAAACTTCTGTTCGTCATTCCTCGGCTTGATTCCGCAGGCCTCACGTTTGCGGACCAGCATAATCTTGTCCATGTCGGCATCATACCTCGCGCAGACAATCTCTCCGTCGTGGCTGTTCCACTTGAACTTATACAGCTGATTGGCCGAAGGACGGGCCTTGGACACTGCCCTCCAGTCGATTACATTGTCCTTACCATAAGCCAGTTCCTGCATCACATCATCAGGGAGACTGTCAACGAACTGAACCTCCTTCTGGGAGAACTCCACCTTATCTTCCTCCACACGGTCTGTCAGATAGTCCTGTGCGACCATCCCGGCAGCCTTGGCCTTCATGCGGAGATTGATATCCTTGGTAACAAGAGCCACGAAACGGTCAGGATTATTGTCCCTCACCCATATAGCCGTAGCAAGAATCCTATGGTCCTGGATATCATCATGGAACAAGTCCTTCATACTGTCAGGGAAAGGATGGTTCGGTTCAATCTTGATATTTCCCAATCCCTTTCCGATCGGGACACCCGACTTGCCGAACATCTTCCCTTCGGTAAGCCTGTCAATGTCACGCATGAATCCTCTGGCATTGAAACTCAGCGCATCCGTACCCTTCTTGAACTTGTCAAGTTCTTCGAGAACCGCAATAGGTATGACAATGTCATTGTCCTGAAACTTTCTTATCGCCTTGTAGTCATGCAGGACGATGTTCGTATCAAGCACGAATATCTTCGGTCGTTTAGGGCCGTTTCCCCGGCTGGGGACATTAGCATATTTCTCAACCATAGTCATCAGTATTTCAACATGTTATCATAATATGTCAATTCAAGTCCCGCAGCGCGCAGAACCAGAGTAAGTCAATCTTCGCCCTCCGGCGCGGCATCTCCCTGGCCCATAAGCGCATGTATGATTCCGGCAATCCCGCCGCTGCCGGTCCTGGTTATCCTCAGACCGGCCTTTCCCGGATGTCCCATAGGGTAATAGGCAACATCCTGAAGCAGCATCTCCGCATCCACATAATCGAAATCAACGTCGCGGATTTCTATCACCACTCCCGGAACTTCTCCGAAAAGCACTTTCACCATATCGGTTTCCCCGTAAGACTGCATAAGTCCGGAGAGGTCCGCATCAATGCCGGCAGACCCGGAAGAATCGCGAGAGGCCATTCTGTCGAGTGCACATATCAGACCGCCATGTCCTGTTGCGGTACCTGACACCACGACCCCGTCTTCCACAAACTCCCTCACGACCTCGAAACAGTCCAAGAAATAATCCGAATCCATAACCTCGGGAGCCTTTCCGCCCGCCAAGCCTTCTTTCTCGGCCAGCAGAGACCCGCCAAGCCTGAATTTACACGTATCGAAAGGTATGTATATCAGCCAGTTGCCCGCACTGTCAGACACATGCACCTGGCATTTTCTGCTCTTTCCCAAAACAGGAGACTCTGTACGGAAAGGGAACTCGCAGAAAGGAACCGGCGGATTCATTTCAGGAGTATTGAGAATCTGCCTGTCGATGGTCTCGGCGATGTCAGCCGGTTCGACATCCTCATCCGGCACAATCGCATTGACATTATCCGCTACGACATTCACCTTGATTCTCCGGCTTCCGGCCTTTTCCGAGTATGCGTATGAACCGATCCGCACCCCGAGCATGTCAAGATATCCGCAAGTAGCCTCGACCGACCTGTAAAAAGCCGCCATATTGCCGACCGGAGCGGAATCCCACACCCACTCGACCGAAAGAATGAGGTCCCCGAGCCTGAAATGACCCGACTTCCAGATGATTTCTGTCAATGCCAATGCAATTTCCGCCCTGGTAGATTCTTCAGGGCAGAACAGAGGTATATTTCTCGCCTGTCTTGTCGCAGGTGATACCAGTTTCAGATAATCTTCTGTCTTCGCGGAATCAAACTCTTTGCCGTCCGGAGCAGGATCCACGCTTTCATCCACAATCGGCTCCGCCTGACAGGTTCCGGAGGGCACTTCCCTTCCCGAAGCCTCTTCCAAAATCTGTCTGGGTGTCAAGTCCATTCTGACGCCATCAATTATGTATTCCGAATCCAGTGCAGAAACAAATCCACTCATATCTGACATTTTCCCGATATTTTTTCAAAAATAGGAAATTCTCCCCGCATTGTCAAGCGGGAATTCGTTAACTTCGCGGAATAAACAGTTATAATCAATGAGAAAAATCGAGGTTTGCTGCACCTCTGCAGAGGATGTCAGAGAGGCAATTCATGGAGGCGCGATACGCGTTGAACTTTGTTCAGCAATCAGTTGCGGAGGGGTAACGCCAAGTCACGGACTGATTTCCGAAGTCGTCGCTGCGGCGGCCGGAAAGATACGGATCAATGTCCTCATACGTCCGCGTGAAGGCACTTTCTGCTACTGCGAATCCGAGGTCAGGACAATGGTTTCAGATATAGAATTCTGCCGGGAAGCCGGCGTGGACGGAGTCGTCATAGGGGCATTGACACCGGAAGGTGACATTGACATTGGCATATGCCGGAGGTTGGTTGCGGCAGCGGGAAACATGAGCGTCACTTTCCACAGGGCGTTCGACGTGTGCAGGAATCCAAGGCAGGCGCTGGAACAGGTCATAGGACTCGGTTGCGACAGGCTTCTCACCTCAGGGCAGCAGCCAAAGGCTCTTGCCGGAGCGAAACTTCTGGCAAATCTGGTAGAACTGGCCGGCGGACGAATTATTGTCATGCCGGGATCCGGGATCAATCCGGGCAACATCGCTGAAATCGAACGCATTACAAAGGCTTCCGAGTTTCATTCTACAGCGAGGGCGTCAGTTCCGGACCCGGACAGGCATCATGTGCCGGCACTTGGTTTCGACGAGTCTTCAGACACTGGGGTCATTCTCCGCACGACACGGGAGGTAGTGAAGGCGCTTGTAAGAAACCGTCTTGAAATGATTGAATAGTTGTTTGAGTGGAAACACCTTCCGTGAATTATTTCAAACAGTTTCCAAATCCCGCATAAAAGACTCTTTCCTTGCTGCCACACCCTCCCAGAGGCATGTCAGCAAGGAAAGAAAACACGAACCAATTATTAAGTAAACCTTATTACTTTCTTACTTCTTCAAAAGGGTTTTCCGGAACACCGGTCCAGCGGTAAAGCACAGCATCACAGCTCTGCTCGCCTGTGGCCTTGTTTTTTGCATTCCTGGAAATATACCATAGTCCGTCTCCAAGAGGATTCAGGCCGGTGCTTCCCCATTTGAAACGCCATCCGCGGATTCCCGTAGCGGGGTCTTCGACACCGAGATTGTCATTGAGCTTCAGCTGTGTCGCCGATGCGAAATAAGGCACGCCGGCAAGAGCAGCCTTGAAAGGCTTCTGGTCGATGCTGAAGGCATAAAGGTCATAGTTCGGATATTCCGGTTTCTTGCCCTTGTAAACAGCCATGAAGAAATTGCCGGTGGACTCGTCATATGCCAGATTCTGGACTCCCCAGTTGGTATTGCCAGTATAGACGAAGTATTTTGCGGCAGGTTTCTTCGGACCTGAAACATGGATCTGACCGAAAACGACAGGCTTTGCCCATTTGGCAAGACTTGCGAGGTCGTATTTCAGAATGACCTGGTAGTCATTGTCCTTTCTGGCGAGGTCGCCGTAAATGCCGTAAGCCACATAGAGATAGAGTTTCCTGGCATCCGAGAACTTTGTCGCTCCGCCGCCTACTGCCGGTGCTATGGCCACGCCGTCGATCCCGGAACAGCCGAATCTGTGTTCCAGCTCCGTTCCTCCGACATTGACCTTGGCATCATAATCCGCGCAAGCGTCACGGACGCAGACCGTCTTAAGGATTTCTCCGTCCTCAGGGTCTGCGCCGATTTTATCCAACTTGTCAACGTCGATGATGGCGATATAGAACACAGACTGCTTCACCACATCTACTGAGAGGACTTTGGCGATTCCCTGCCCGATGATGTCATCCTTGCACTCCAGCGACGCATAGACTTTCCTATCCTTCGGGTCGAAGGTCATGGCTCCGAGATGCCCCTGGATTCTGTCAATGGAAGCAAGTATGTTGCCCTGCATGTCCACTTTCAGGAACCTGCTGGTGAATGACATGTACATGCAGTCAGCCTCGGCGTCATAAGCGATACCTTGGACATGCTGCTTCTGTCCTCCGACAAAGACATGCCCGGGAAGATTGTCGCCCGC
Source organism: Bacteroides sp. CAG:770 (assembly GCA_000435075.1). Lineage (GTDB taxonomy): Bacteria > Bacteroidota > Bacteroidia > Bacteroidales > UBA932 > Cryptobacteroides. The sequence continues at coordinate 9,181 of FR890604.1, forward strand.
ATAAGCCGGAACCGCCGGCATTGACAATAGTGCGGCCGCCAGTGCAAAAGCACCGGCAAGCCTCTTGAAAATATCAAACACCCGTTTCATCAGCACTCGTAATGACCGTCCTTACCGAAAAGATACTCCTCGACCTCGTCCATCAGACCTGCCCTGTAGATAAGGTCAATGCCAGTGAACCTGTTTCTCATGAAAGGTATCGCACGGAATGTAGAGCGGAGTTTCTCGCGGCTCACGCCAATCATCTCAGGCTCATAAGGAGCGCCTACGCGTCTGAGGCAGTCGTGGACCTCATCGAACGGAATGATCTGGTTTCGGATTTTCTCACGGAGCTCAGGCCATGTGTTCTTGATGATTTCCAGTTCCTTGCGGATGCCTTCCCGGTCAATGTACTTTCCCTTGCTCTCCACGAGACCCCTTGCAAGGTGTCCTGGTTTGCCTTCGAATGTGACACGGATTCTATGCTCCATTTCATCCCACTCAGGCCACTCGGCAACAGCCTTGTCGATATCCATTGCTCCAAGATCCTTGCTTATGAGATATTCCAAACATGCAGTGGAAATGAGGGTTCCGATGGAAACCTTGAATCCGTGTGAAACATGCTTGCCCTCATAGCAGAGGCCTTCCATGTCCCAGTAGTGGCTAAACTGATGGTCAGTTCCTGATGCAGGACGGCTTGAAGACATGGCCTGCATAGCGAAACCGCTCATAATCAGACCGTCAGCAAGCTTGCCTGTAGCCTCCACGTCACCAGCTGCGACAGCGTCAGGGTCTGACAATGCATCGCGGAGATTCTTCTGGACAAGTGAGAATGCGAACTCGTCGATCTTCTCGCTGCCGACAGCGTCTGCAATAATCCAGTCAGCGCCTGCGGGAATCTTAGCCATAAGGTCACCATAACCTGAGGCCGACATTCCCTCCGGAGCTGCTGCCGAGATGGCAGGGTCGAGAACCATGCCGAGAGGTGCAGGGCAGTCGAATGTCTGTTTGTTACCTTCGAATGTAATGGAAGCGCCATAGGCGGTGTAGCCATCCATTGAAGCAGCTGTACCTACGATGATATAGCGACGTCCGAGATGGCTTGACACGAGCTTGGTAAGGTCATTGATGACACCTGAACCCACTGCAACTGCGATGACGTCACGCTCCTTGAGGTAAGCCTCGAGCTGTTCTATGTATTTCCACTCCGCGAAGAGTTCCGGATCAGTGAAGATGAACGGCTGTTCAGTCTCAACTCCCGCATTTCTCAGATATGTGTCGACTGCCTCACCTGCGACCCTATAGGTATTGTTGTCTGCTACTACGATAGCCTTCTTTCCCGGAAAAAGTCTGCTGAACATTGCAGGGACCTTCTCCATCGCTCCGGCACCGAATTCAAGAGCCTTTGTGTCTCTGGCTCTTTCCAATGCCATTTCAATTTCTGTCATAATTATTTTGTTTTGTTTTTACCGGCCGGGAACTAGAACTTGTCCGGATAGTCCTCGACCTTGTTTGTAGTGATATAATCCTGTTCGAAGGTCTTGCCGAAACGGTCCGTGGCAACGACCTTGACAGCAGCGGAAGGATTCTTCAATGTATAGTGATACATGTGCGAGTTTCCTGTCCTGTCGTAATTGGAGCCTCTTCCCTGTACGCCGCAATGGTAGCCTGATGCCCATGCGTCACGGCATTTGCCCTTGGTTTCGTTTCCGAAGAGTTCCATAGTGCCTGTGGCGGTACCGTTCTCATAAACCGTCAGTTTCCATGCGCTGTCCGCATTCCAGACATTGGCGACAAGGTCCTTGTCCGTATTGTAGTAGAACTGATAAGACGGCTTGTATCCCTCGAAGAACACGTCCTGACCCTTGTAGAGACGGAGCTGGAAGTTGTCATCCTCACCCGTAGCCTTGTAAGTCCAGTCTGTAATCTTATTGCCTTCGACCTTATAGACTGCATAGCCATTAGGTGTACCGTCGGTATTGATGGTCGAGTGCCACCATGCACCGCAGGCTGCGCCGTGAACATGCTCGTAATGGTCTGAGTATTCGTCATTCTCCGCATAGTGTGTATGGCCTGACATCACATGTACAGATGAATATTCCCTGAGAAGATCGAGAACAGCCTGCACATTCTGGTTCGTGCTTGCACGAAGAGGAACATGTACGCAGAAGATAATCATCCTATCTTTAGGGACATTGGCAAGGTCCTGCCTGAGCCACTCTACCTGATCATCCCGGAAACCAAGTGAATAATCGTCATGGTTAGGGAAAATCATATCATCCATACCGATTATGTGAACCTGGCCGCGGTTGAATGAGTAATTGACCGGTCCGAATGTATATTCGAAGTTCCTCTGGACCTTGATATCATGCGCTACGGTATAATCAGCCTTCTTTACATTGAGAACCTTGTAGTCGTGGTTGCCTATAACCTTAAAAATAGGCATTCCGGCGTTTTTGTCGGTAGAAAGCGCAATTTTCATGAGCGGGAATACGGCATTGGTGTAGTCGTTATTGTAGGTATTATACCCGATGTCACCAAGTGTCATTCCATAGACCGGAAGTTCACTGGCATTGACCTTTGCGACAATATCAGGAACAGTCTCGTTCATGTAGCGGCTCACATGGGTATTGTTCTGGCACTGAGGGTCAGCGATGCAGAACAGATTGAAGCTCTCCTCTACTGCCGGAAGTTTCTCCAATGTGAAGTCATAGCGTTTCTGGCTCTCAGAGATCTGTTTCCAGAAATGTGGCTGGCCTTCCTCGATGGGAATCTTGCAGTCTGACGGTACTGAGACGAAGACCTGATATGAGAATTCGCCGCGCTTGAGCTGATATACTCCGTTCTGGTCGGTAACCGAACAGTTGTAGCCGTCGCTGACTGTAACGCCTGCAAGTCTGTTTCCGTCAGTATCTTCGACCACTCCGTAGATGTCGTTGTCGGCACTGATTTCGGTCCTGATCTTAGGCAGGTCGTCCTTGTCGCAGCCTGTCAACACGATTGTTGACAGGGCCGCAATCATTATTGTGCTTTTTATGAAAGTTTTCATCTCCATTATCTCCAATAGTAGTTTTGTCCGAGATTTTCATTGATATTGGTGGCAGCCTTAGGGATAGGTCTGAGGTATCTCTTTTCCTCAAAGTTCCTTGTAACGCTATATACAAGACGGCCGCTGTTGCCGTTTTCAAGAGTATAGCCTGAGTTCGCACCCTCGAGAACAATATATGAAACGCCAGTCTCGTTGCCGGCTTTGTCTTTTACCACACAGACATCATTGATGCCGTCATTGTTCAGGTCATAGGCTGTGTCCATCGCAGGGATATAGATTCCATACCACTGTTTGTTCAGGAGTTCGCCAAGGTGCCATCTCATGAGGTCATCATATCTGCGTCCTTCAAGAAGAAGTTCGATTGCACGCTCTCTTCTGATTTCCAGGATGTCACAGTCATTGATACCGTAATAGCCCTGGAGGTATGAGTCTGCGACAGCAGGCCTCTTTCCATCTACGCCGGATCTTTCGCGGAGCGGCTTGATTGTCTTGTTCCATACATCGTCATTGAACTCTCCGAGCTCTGCCTTCGCCTCGGCATAGTCGAGAAGAATCTCTGCATAGCGGAAGATAGGAAGCGAGTTGTAGCAGATGGATGCAGACTCGTAGCTCTTGTCGTCAATGTTAAACTTGATGACCTGGTAGCCGGTAAGGGTGATGGCGAAATCAGGAGCGGTCTGGGTAGGCACACCTCCGACAAGTTTGGAATAACCAGGAGTAATCACGCACTGCTGGAGTCTGTAGTCACGGTTCTTGACCTCTTCAGTGAAACTCTCACCTGTCGCTGTGTGGCGAGATCCGTCAAGGTTAAGGTATGTCTTCACGAAATCCTGGTCGAGGGACCATCTTTCACCCATACTGCCTGAGGTATAATACCATGTAAGCGAGTGGAATGTGGTGAGACCGGTATTCCTTTCAAGAGCCCAGATTGTCTCAGTGTGGTCCACGGCCTCCTGGGTGAAGAGTTTCCTGTACTGTGTCTTGACGTCGGCAGGATTGTTCACGAGAGAGTACGCGCCTGAGCTGATGAGTTCCTCGTCTGCCTTTACGCATTCGCGGAGGAATCTTTCAGAGGCTCCCTTGTCCTCCCAAGCCTTGCCTGTAGAAGGATCCACGCTGTGGTATTTCCTGTATGTACCTTCGAAGAGGCAGATTCTGGATTTAAGGGCCAATGCCACAAATTTGTTCACTCTGGCATTGTTAATCCACGGATCCTTGTCATAGCAGTTCTCGCAAGCGAAAGTAAGGTCCTCGAGGACTTTGTCCATGACAAACTCGCGGCTGTCGCGACCCTTGTAGAGATTGTCAATGTCACTCGGGTCGATAGGTGCGTCATACCATGGAACTGCACCGAAAGTCTTGACCTTGCTCCAGTATTTCCAGGCTCTCCAGAATCTTGCAGTTCCCTCATAATGCCTCAAGGCAGCCTCGGAAACGCCCTTGACTTCACGGAAGTGAGCAAGGAAATAGTTGATGTTATAGATGGCATTCCAGTCGCCGGAACTCCAGCCGCCCTGAAGGTCCGCATTCCATGAAGGGTTTGTAAGGAATGAGAACGAGCTCTTGGTAGCGACGATGTCAGAGTATCCGTCACCGAATCCAAGGTCTTGATAGTCAGGAGTATATTTCTGGAGGAATCCGTTGGTATAGGTCACCAGCGAGTTCTCGTCCGTAAAATAGTCTCCGGAACCGATTTCCGCTATAGGTTCCCTTGAGAGGAATCCCTCGCAAGATGTCAGCAACAATGCTGCAGCGGCAAACAATGATATATTAAGTTTCATCATCTATCTAATTAAAATGTGATATTCAGACCGAATGTAAATGAACGCATTGTCGGATATCCGTCACCATCACCATAGTTGTCGGAACCTGACTTGTTCGTACCCCAGTCCTGGTCTCCAGGATAAAGTCCTTCAGGGTCATAGTTCTTAGCATGATGTCTGAGCGGAGTGAAGGTAAGAAGGTTCTCACCTGAGAAGAACACCTTAAGGTTCTGAAGTCTTATAGCCTCCACAATCTTCTTAGGGAAACTATAATCCAGTGTAAGGTTCTTCATTCTGATATATCTTGCACTCTGGAGATAACGTGTATTCGGCTGGGACAAGATACGCTGGGCACCGCTTGCCTGATAACCCACAAGTCTTGGCCAGTAGGCGTCACGGTTGGTCTCAGACCATCTGTCGCTGGTGTGCCATGGCAGAGCCATACTGTATGGACGGCCGTACTGTCCCCAGAAATATCCGGATTCCTTGGCCGGATACCAGTCACGTTTGCCGACTCCCTGCCACATCATGCTGAGGCCGATGCCGTTCCAGTTGATGCCGCCCTGGATGCTGTACTGGTATCTCGGATTGGTGTTGCCGATCTTGATGAGGTCACCATGGTTTCCGAGAGTATTGTTTCCGTTGTTCACATATCCGTCACCGTTCAGGTCCTCGAACTTAGGGTCACCTGCAGACCACACGACATTGTCACCGTTGAATTTCGCATAGTTCGCATGGGTCTGGGCCTCTTCATCACTCTGGAAAAGACCTGTACACTTGTATCCCCACAACTCACCGAGGGTCATTCCCTCATAATAGTGGATCGCATAGTTTGTAGGAAGGGTGTTGGTCTTGCTGGTATAGCGGGTAATCTTGCTCACATAGTCCCAGACGGAAGCCTTTATATTGTAGCTGAGGATCTTTCCGCCCACTTTATATGAATCTCTCCATGAGATACTGAACTCCCATCCGTCAGTTCTCATGTCAGCGTAGTTACCCTTAGGAGCGCTGTTTCCATAAACTGCAGGAAGCTCATCACCAGTCACATACATATCTGTCGTAGCCTTTCTGTAGATATCTCCGGAGAAATTCAGACGGCCGTTGAATGCCTCGAAATCAAGACCTGCATCATAAGTTGTAGCCTTCTCCCAAGTCAATGAATTAGGAATAGGAACCGGAGCTGAGGTATAGTTGAATACTGCACCGTTGTTCAGCACTGACGACTGGGAAATACCCATCTTGGAAACATATGCATACGCATTGCTGATAAGTCCGTTACCTGCAGTACCGGCAGAAACACGGATCTTCAAGTTATCCAGCCAGTCAGCATCCTTGAGGAAGCCTTCCTCTGAAATACGCCAACCAATAGAAGCTGAAGGGAAGAAACCCCATCTCTGATTTGAAGGGAACTTGCTGTTTCCGTCATAACGTCCGCTGGTCTCGATGAGATACTTGGACTTGTAGCTGTAACTGATACGATAGAACGCACCGACAAGTGCTGATGAAGAACTGCCGTTGTCGGCAATGGTCATGGCCTCGCCGTTGAGAAGGTCGAAGTTAGGCCTGTCGGCTATCATGATACCCTCACGGTTAATGAGGTTTGTCTTGTACTGGTAGTCCTCGATATTCCAGCCGGCAAGCACTGTAAGAGAGTTGTTCTTGCCGAGTTTCGGGGTATATGTCAATGTTGCATTGCCTGCAAGTCTGTTACGGTTGTAAGATCTCTCCTCATAGAGCGAGCCAGCAGGTCTCTGTGCGGAGTTGGTAGGAGAAGTATAGAAGGTATAGCTGTTCACAGCCTGTCTGCGCTCTGTCTGATTGTAATAGATGCTGAAATCCGCACTGGCGACAAGCACATCCTTGACAAGGTCAATGGTAGCAGCCGTCCTGTTGGTCATGTCGAACTTCTTGTCCTTTCTCCAGGAATTTCCCTCGACAAAACCGGCCCAGCCGGTATAGACCGCAGCCTCCGTCCAAGTTCCGTCAGGGTTTGTTACAAGAGCCACAGGATATCCCTGATGGTTCAGCATTCGGTTTATGTTCACAGGAGTAGAGCTGATGCCGGTGTGCGCTGTAGGCTGATGTGAATTCCTGAGCATGAAGTCAGTGGTATTCTCGACCTTGAACCAAGGACGAATTTTCACCGACCCCTTTGCCTTGACATTGAACTGACGATATTTCTCGTCACCAGCATTGTAGATACCATCCTGTTCGAACATACGTCCTGAGACATAGTAGTTTGCGATGTCCGAACCTCCGGTAACACTGATGTTGTGCTGCTGTCCGGTAGTGAACTTCTTATAGAATACGTCATACCGGCTGGTGTTTCCGAAATACTCGTATGAACCTTTATTGTTGATCGCCCACTTCTCGTAAGAGGGGTCACTGTTTCTCTTTTCCAGTTCCTTATACCATGTACGGGAGAATTTGAACACGTTGTTGATGTTCGCAGGGTCGGTTCCCTTGGCATTGATATAGGACTCGAGGAAGGTAGTGGTGAAGTCATATCCGTTGGTAACAATCTGAGGAGTCACAGTTCTCTTATAGACAGAGAATGTTCCGTTATATGAAATCTTCGCATGTCCCTTGGAAGGAGTCTTGGTGGTGAGAAGGATGACACCGAATGTACCGCGTGCACCATAGACAGCCGCTGAAGAAGCGTCCTTGAGGACTGTCACGGATGCGATGTCATCAGGATTGACAGTGGACATGTCAGCCTCGACACCATCCACGAGGACGAGTGCGGAACCGCCTGAGCCGATGGAGTTTTCGGCACCTCTGATCCTGACTGTAGCGCCACGGTTAGGCTTTCCGTCGGAGAATGTCATGGTAAGGCCCGGAACTGCGCCCTGGAGAGCACGGGAAATACTCATTGACGAACCCATTCTTTCCTGCATGTCGTCAGTGGTGATGCTCTCGACGGCACCGACGATGTCACGACGTTTCTGGATACCATATCCGACGACCACACTCTCTTCGAGAGATGTATTGTCAGTATTCATGACAATGTTAACGATGTTGCGGCCTGAAACTCTCTCTGTAAGTTTCCTGTAGCCAACACAACTGAATTCCAATGTAGCATCGGACGGCACCGTAATGGAATAAGCGCCATCCAAATCTGCTGTAGCGCCTTTGGTTGTCCCCGGAATGAAGACAAAAGCACCCACGACAGGTTCACCGTTCTCATCGAGAATTTTTCCCGAGACCGTGATTTCACCTGTCTGTGCCATAACCTGTCGGGGACAGGCAATCAGGAGAACCAAGACCGACAAAAGTACGGTCAAATTATATCTCAACTTCATTTTCAATTACAAAAAACAGGATACATAATAGAAGCCGTAATAAAACTGCTTCCCGTTCTTGCCAGATTCCGGATCCCGTTCCCGATAATTGAAGTTAACTAATTAATGTAGTACTAAATTTTACCTTATTATTTCATTTTCGCTAAAATCGCAAGCATAAACGTTTTTAGTTTTCATTTCTACGTGCAAATCTACGCATAATTTTTCATTTTCAAATTATTATCCACAAAAAAGTACAACAAAATGAAAAATTTCAATAAATTGTATTATCTTTGCGGTGCCAGACTTCCGGATTCCGTCCCGCTAAGACTAATCCGAAGAAGAAATGAAACTAACAAAATCATGGATCATATCCATACCTATATTAATAGGTGCATCACTTCTGTCGGCCTGTACAGAAGAAACGGAGGCTCCCCTCAGAAAGGCTGCCGATGCCGTTGACCTCACATACAATGCCGGTGCTTCTTCCAAGATTTCCGTGAGATACAACGGAAACTGGTCAACCCGCGTCGAATGCGCCAATGCCGAAGGGACAAGTTCTCCGGCATGGTTCACCGTCACTCCGTCAGAGGGAACAGGTGACGGCAAAGAATATCAGTGGATAGAAATCCAGGCCGAACGCAACCCGGGAGACAAGCGCACAGGCAAGCTTTTCCTCATTGGCGGAGGCAAAGAACAGGAAATCACGGTAACACAGGCCGACGGCCATTTCTCTGTGGGTGACCCTATCGTCAGCGGTTCACTCAAGGCAGGAGTAGAATCCACAGCATCACTCGAAGTAAAATGGGACAAGGCATTCGGCGGGGAGAACATCTCCATCGCAGCCAAGCTCGGCGGAGCGTCAGAGGGCCTTTCCATCCAGGCATTGACAGAAACCACAATCGAAAAAGAAGGCAACGGTTCATTGTCAATTCCTATTTCAGGGACACCGGCATCACTCGGTGAGCTTGTCTGCTCCATCGTATTCAAGATGGACGGAAAGGAAATGTTCAAAGGCGACATCACCGCAGCCGTAAGTTCCACAAATGAAATTTTCTCTGAAACATTCGACCTTTTCGTTTGGGGAGGCCATTATGATACGAACCAGGCAGGAGTAGCCCCGGGCGGAAAACAGGCAGGCAAGGAATGCAACGGTACAGAAGCAGGCGAAGGCTCCATCACAGCAGGAACTGACGGTGCCATGGACGCATTCAATACCATGACCGAAGAATACCGCGTGAACAGAGGCATCGAAAAATGGTCCGGGAACAAGGTATATGAGCATCCGGGATACCTGAAACTCGGAACCGGAAGCGCAGGCGGCTGGATTATGACACCTGAACTTTCGAACCTCTCATCTGCACCGTAAGACGTCGTAGTCTCCATGGACCTTCTCAGATTCGACAATGAAAACGGAACATATATCGTGACGGCGGAAGGCGCCGGAACAGTTACCAACGGCGTCATCTCAAGTTCAGTCCTCCCTGCCCAGACTTCAGCAAAGGACAGGAAGTGGACCACATTGACTTTCAATGTCAAAGGAGCAACCAACAAGACCCGCATCAAGCTCGCATGCGAGAAATCCGAGGCCGGATACCGTATCAATCTTGACAATGTCAAGGTGATGGGAGCGGCAAAGACAGTCGTGACCGAAAAGCTCCCTGCCCCATCAGAGGAAACTATGAAAATAAGACCGGGAGCAAACTCTCTTCACATCGAATGGGACGGCATCAAGGGCGCAAGTTCATACGACATCTCTCTCGCAGGAAAAGAATCCCCTGACTTCAAGAATTCATTGAACACAACTGAGGCCTCCCACACTTTCGAGAACCTTCAGCCAGGCTATTACTTCTTCACTGTCAAGGCTTTATGCGACGACAACCACGCATTCGACTCCGATGAAGTCCAGATCATGGCAGGCACATCAGGGTTCGCCGTCAAGAAACTCGACGCTCCTGAAAACTTCAAATGTGAGAAGAGCACTCCTTCGACAGCAAGCTTCACATGGACAGAAGTAAACGGAGCATCTTCATACAAGATCACCGTCAATGAAGAATCACATATTACCACCGGAACATCATGTGATGTTACAGGTCTCAAGCCGGGAACAACATACACGGCCAAGCTCAAGGCCATGATAGGTGACGGAAGCAGTGACAACGAGTTCGACTCCGACGGGGTTTCCACAGAGTTCACCACTTCTGACCCTGACCCTCTCACCAAACCGACACTCTCGCTCTACAGCAAGACATATGCATCAGCAGTCCTGAGTTTCGGTTTCAATGCCAATGAGCAGGCTGACACCAAGTTCAGCATCAGACTTCTCGATGGCGGCAAGGTAATCCGCGAATACGTGAACTTCTCCTCATTCAGTGTGAAGTACACCCACTTCGGCGTGAGATTCCAGTTTGCAGGACTCGAGGCATCACACACATACTCAGCCCAGATTCAGAGAATCAGTCTCGACGCCAACGCATTCAAGAATTCCGAGTGGAGCGATGCATTCTCATTCACTACCGACGCAATGCCTGACAAGAGCGGCTATCTCCTTTGGAATGATTTCAACAACCATCCGTGGGGAGGAAATGGCCCGATGCTCGCATTCAGTATCGCACCATCTGAATCCAACAAGGATTTCAATGTCATAACAGGTGAAAGCAAGAAATGGAATCTCGCGACACCTGTAAAGAATCTGGACAACCTTACCAACGGCGTAGGATTCAATATCGAAGGCGGCCAGAACTACTATCTGACCACATTCATGCCGGGCTGGGATCCAGAAGAAATCATCGCTGCAGGAAACAAGAACACAAAGGGCACAGGATCGGTTTATCTCACCGGCGGTCTCATGAAGTTCGGAACAGGTTCCGCATTCGGACGCCTTGACTTCCCTAAATTCAAGACTTTGACCGGAGCCTCCACACTCGAAATCACCTTCGATGCAAGCCCGTACGTCGAACCTAACGGAACGACAGGTCTCATCGAGGAATCGCCTTCTGTCAATGAAAGTGAAATTTTCGACGTTAAGATTGTTGCCGGCCCGGGAACCATCACCATAGCTGACGGAGTTTCTGTCAATGCTACTTCTGCTGAACTTAAGAACAAGACTGTCAAAGAAATGAAGGCTGACACTCAGGGATTCATTTCAATGACTGCCCACAAGATTGTCGTCAGCGGGGCGACAGCCGAGACAGTATTCTCTGTCCAGACCAAGGCCAAAGGCAAAGGCGGTCCACGTATGTGGCTTGACAACGTAAAAGTGAAAAAGAACTAAGTTTCAATGAAGCGCATTTACTTGATTATCGTGCTCCTGTTTACGGCAATTGCCGCAGGAGCACAGATTAAGGTCTCAGGAGGACCTTATCTCCAGAATGTCACAGAAGACAGTTTCACGGTAATATGGACAACCACAGGGCCGGCTGTAGGCTGGATAGAAGTAGCTCCGGATGACGGCACCCATTTCTACAATTCAGAACGTCCAAAATACTATGACCTCCGCGGCATGGGAAGAAAGCCGATAGGCACCCTGCACAAAGTTACAGTAAGCGGACTGAAGCCAGGAACCACATATCGTTACAGGGTAATGTACCAGGGCGTGCTCTCGCAGGAGAACAGGGCCAGAATCGTCTATGATGCCGGCTACGGACTTGACCTCAAGAAACGCCCTACCAAAGTTACCACAAAGGCTAAAGAATACGACCATCTGGATTTCAGTGTCGTCAATGACATGCACGAGCACGATTCACTTCTGCAGGTGCTTTTCAAGGACGCAAAGGGAAAGTATGATTTCGTATGTTTCAACGGAGACATGACTTCTTCCATTGACAGCACTCCTGTCATAATGGACAACTACATGAGGAGCGCATCCAAACTATTCGCTTCTGACACACCGCTTTATCTAGTCCGCGGAAACCATGAGTACAGGGGCAACGATGCGATAAAGTATCTCGACTATTACCAGACTCCGACAGGAAAGACCTATTATTCTGTGTCTTACGGCAAGTATTTCTTCCTATTCCTGGATTCTGGCGAGGACAAGGTGATGAGTGATGTCAGGAACCTGGATATCATGATTGCAGATTCCTATGTAGAAGAGGAAGCCAAATGGCTGAAACAGGTTGTAGAAAGCGACGAGTACAAGAATGCGGCAATAAGAATCGCTTTCTGCCACATGCCTCCTGGTGAGAATGGATGGCACGGCAACTACATGGTCAGCAAGCATTTCGTTCCGCTCCTGAATGAAGCAGGACTGGATCTGATGCTCTGCGCTCACAACCACAAGTACAAATTGGTCAAGCCGGGAACCACCAATGCCAATTTCCCAGTCTTGATTAATGCCAACCAAGAGCGTCTGGACTGCCACATTGACGACAAGGGCATTTCCATAAAGATTTTCGACACAGACGGGGCAGTTACCCACAGCGTCAATTTCGGAAAATAAGCATTACTGAACACGTAATACGCAAGCGGGCCGTCATTTTATTGCCGGCCCGCTTTTTTGTCGTAACAGATGATTAAAAAGTATCTTTTCAACGTCTTTTGGCACTGGATTGAAAAGAAACGAAACGTCGAATTTCCTTTTGGAGAAATTTTTGCGTATATTCGTAGCCTATCTAAGAACATAACGCTAGTTGCAATATGATTAGTATAGCAGAAAGACATAAATACATAAAAGAGCAACTCGTGAAGAACGGCTTCATCAGAGTTCTCGACATCGCCGAACAGTTGGGCGTAACAGGAGCCACCATCAGAAAAGACCTCCGAATCCTTGAAAGCCAGGGAGTTCTTTACCGCACCCACGGAAGTGCTTCGCCGGTAAAACCGCACGTGACGGACATCAGCATTGATGAGAAGGCTTCCCAGCACGCCATTGAAAAACAGGCGATAGCCAGGGCCGCACAGACATTGATAAAACCGGATGACGCGATTATTCTCGCCTCCGGCTCGACTGTGACCGCCTTCGCGGAAGCCCTTTCCCCTGTGGGTATGGTCAATGTAGTTACGCCGTCTCTGGGTATCGCCACCCTGATGAACAGAAGGAACAATGTCAAGGTTTTCGTACTCGGCGGCGCCCTGTATAACAATTCATTTTCCGTGCGCGGCGAATATGCCGAGGCCGGCCTGAAAAATGTCAGCTGTTCAAAACTTTACATCGGCTGCGACGGCATTGACCTTGCTTCCGGCATCACCTGCGCCACTATTGAAGAAGCAAGGCTCACCAATGCCATGATGTCCGCCGCTTCTCAGACGGTAGTGCTTGCGGACTCCTCCAAGTTCGGAAGACGCGGCTTCGGCAAAATCGGCATGCTTGAAGACATTGACATAATCATCACCGATTCCGGCATTCCGGACACTCTCCGCGAGAAAATCGAGGACGCAGGTGTCCAAATCATCATCGCGGACTAAGTAACCTTCAAAAAAATAAGTTATTTTTTTCACGTTACTAAATTCCTGACATATACGAAATCAGCCATCTCTTCATCGGGGATGGCTGATTTTGTTTTGGTCAATGGGATAGCCATTGACCGGTACTATATTGAAGAAGTTCATCAAAGCGGACCAGCCGGAGGTAGTGGAGAAGACTATCGACAAATATGACTATTTTGACTAGCCGGTATGGTATAATTTGCTAAATTTGCGTAAGATATATGAACGTTATGGAGACAAAAGATATCGCAAACGTCAATGTAGATGCCCTGTTTGAAAGAATCTCGGCCCTTATCGAGGAGTCCAGAAAGGAGGTGGCTACGGCTGTGAATATCGCCGAAGTATACACCAAGTACGAAATCGGCCGATATATTGTGGAGAATGAACAGGAGGGAAAGACCAGGGCTGCGTATGGAAAACAAGTGCTTCCAATTCTTTCGCAGAAACTGACCGATAAGTTCGGTGGTGGTTGGTCTCTCGAGACACTTAAAAGCGCCCGAAAATTCTATACGGTATATGCGCCGCAGGCGATTAGGTCAACGGCGTTGACAAAATCGGCCAAAGGAACCGGCAAAACGAATTTGGTAAACAGTGTTAACCAAATTCAAATCGCCCCTGCAGAGCCACACCAGTTCGTTTTGAGCTGGAGCCACTACCTCG
>FR890605.1:0-13814 GCA_000435075.1 Bacteroides sp. CAG:770
CGGGGTTTATGTTGCAATACGTAACTCCGGAGACGCTTACGGACGGCGCCACATGGGCGCCCGTAACACATTGATAATCAGATATCATTTAATTTACATGTGGATTCACAGGCCATTTTTGGCCAGTAATCCACACGTGTTTTTATAACAGCCGGCAAATCAATGCATTATAATCAATAGTGTGGCACCGTCCCGACAGGCAGATAACCGGAATGTCTTTTTATGGTTTCAAGATTTGGCATCGCCGTTTACATGGTCTGTATCGCGCCCGGCGGAGGTGCAGCCGTGGGAGGTTCGCTACGCTCATCCCTGTCGGGCTCGCGCACGACATCCCATTCACAAGGCCATGTGCGGCCATGCCTGCCCCAAACAAACCGTCCCGCGAAAACGTTTTATGCGGTACAATCTTACTCCCAACTCGCATTTTGTTCCCGATAAAACGTTTAAACAGGACGAAATTTTCTGTAATGACGAGACGACTCATCTTCAAACTTTCCCAAGAAAAGCAAGGCAGGAATGCAACTATATGAATTCACCATCCGCCACGAGAATTAGGACATTACAGCAGGCGCCATTTGCTGATTTCGCGGCTGAGGACCTCGTTCAGAGGAGTCATGGACGGGCGGGAGGAGGAGGGTTTGAAGAGGCGGAAGAAACTTGAGGATGGGGATGCTGCTGAAGAATCAGAAGCATCGAGATTGTCTATCCAGGCGCGATATTTCATGGCATCGGGTGAACCGAGGTCGATGAGATGACGGATATTGCTGAGGCAGAGGCGTTCCAGGAGGGCATGGAAACGGGGGCCGTGATTCGGCTCCTTGAGGTGACATAGTTCGTGGAGGAGGACGTAGTCGCAGAGGGGTTCCGGAAGACGGATGAGATTGAGGTTCAGATTGATGTTGCCGGCACGGGAACAGCTTCCCCAGTTGGAAGAATTATGCTTGATGGTCACATTGTGAAAATGGAATCCGTACTGGTCGGAAAAATACGAAAGTTTCTGAGGCAGAAGGATTTTCGCTTCCTCACGAAGCACCTCGACAAGGACATCCCGAAGGGCCTTCTGAGAAACGACATTCGGTGCCGAGAATCCGGAAGCACTACGAGCTGACGGACTGACAGGGCCCGTAGCCTTATCACAGAAACCTTGTCCTTGAACATCAGAAGCGTGTCCAAAGGAGCCTGAGACCTCCCCTGAAACGGAAGAAAGCTTCACCACGGAGGCGGCACAAGAAGGAATCACACCATCATTGACCTGAGCCGATGGCGGCAGCTGGAAACCGGCGGGAACTTCGATGATACGGAGATGTGTGGGATTGTCGAGGCTGAGCCACAGACGGCCGCTGTCCTGAGGATTGTCAATGACAGAGGTGCGGACCTTGAAACTCACTTTTCCAGCCGGAGCCGCGTCAGAAGGCAAGACTGGCGAAACCTCTCCGGAAGGACGGAAAACAATCTGGGACAAGAGGGTACGCATGACGAAGCCATCATGAATCTGTGCACTGGCATTGACCTTCTCCTGCTTCCTCAACGCCTCACGAACCCAGTCCCGGCGGGTATTGAGATAATCAATGCCATCCTGCAGGGTGCGGGAATACGGGACAGTTACAGAAATGCGGCAGCCTGTCCGCCCCTCAGAAGCACGGACACGGATACTGATTGAACGGCTGCGGGAATTCTTCCGGACCATTATCGGCCCGAACTCCCTATCTGTAAAAATCCTGTTCAGAATCATCGCCAAATCACTCTGTGGCATTGGACTGCAGAACCGATACCGCCTGCCCGACAGACAAGGCATCCTCCACACGGAAACCACCGGTTCGAGTCCTGCGCAAGCCGTCAAGATGGGCACCGGAGCCGAGAGCCTCACCGAGGTCACGAGCCAAAGCCCTGATATAAGTACCTTTGGAACATGCAACACGGATGTCCGCATGAGGCAGCCCCAGCGAACTATTGTCAGTCACGTTGATACGGCTGTTGCGGAGATTCACCGAGCCGTCGGCATTGAGAAGTCCCGTGTCGCACTGTTCGAGACTGTCGGCAGGGATGCCGTCAGGACAGAAACGGATAAGGTCAATGTCAATGATATTGATGAGTTGCTTGCTTAGCGTCTCCACGGCGGAATGGTCGAAGCCGACAGCCTGACCTTCGGAAGCGGAAGCCTCCGCCGCACTGGCATTGACCTCAGCCTCGACCTGCTCCGCCTTCTGCTCCTGCATCCGTTTCCACTCCTTGCGGGCAAGTTCATAGGCACGCACGCCATCCACAGACTTTGCGGAGAAAAGTGGGGCGACCTGCTCCTGCTCGCCAAGGAATCCAGGAAGCACGCGGCGAAGCGACTCCTCACTCACGCCATCCACAGGATACCTCGCGTCAATCTCCTTTTCCAAGTCATAAGACGGAGTCGTGGCACCGAACGTTATTCCCGCAACGTACTCTTTCTCATGCTTCTGCAGGTCCTCGGCCAGCTTCGTGGCCTTACCGATGCATACCAGCAGCACACCGGTAGCCAGCGGGTCCAGAGTGCCGGCATGACCGACTTTCAGATTCTTCTTATGGAAATGCCTGCATGCACACCATTTGACCTTACGGATGACATCAGCCGATGTCCAGCGGTAAGGCTTGTCTATAGGAAGAATAATCCCCTCCGGATAATCATCAATGTTTCCGGAGAGGACCAGTCCATTTATATTTTCTTTGCTTAAGATCAATGCCATCAGCAATAGATAACCGTTATGTAAATCTGTCAGAATCCGTCTGCAACATCCAGACGATACCGGATGTTACAGACAGGGCAAAAAATTAGCGACAAGCTATTTTCTCGATGCGTCTTTCGTGACGTCCACCCTCAAAAGGAGTCTCAAGCCATACCTTGGTAATCGCCTGAACCATTCTGAAAGAAATGAAACGGGCAGGCATCACGAGGACATTGGCATTGTTGTGGGCCTTTACCAGACGTCCGATTTCAGTACCCCATGCAAGACCGGCACGAATTCCCTGATGTTTGTTCAGAGTCATAGCCATTCCATTGCCTGTACCGCACATTGCAATTCCACAATCAACCTTGCCACTTTCAACAGCCTCAGCCAAAGGATGCGCAACATCCGGATAATCCATGCTCTCAGTAGAATGAGTGCCGAAATCCTCTACTGCATAACCCATCTTTTCAAGATAAGGAATGAGACGACTTTTGTAGTCAAAACCAGCGTGGTCGCTGCAAATACCGATTGTCATAAAAACAAACTTTAACAATGAATAATTTATGGTTGGAACTCCTGTGACGAGTTCACTAGTAGCGAGCTAAACTGACAGCTCAAGTCCCGCTTACGCAGAACTTGAGCCATCATAACTATTCCCGGCCCAATCTCTCTCCGGCATAAGCCATACGGGCCTTGAACTCATCCTTGCCGATAAACGAAAGGATATCAGCGATTCCGAGGCCGCTGGCAGCTCCTGTAATAGCCAGACGGATGCAGTTCATGACCTTGCCCATAGGCCAGCCCTGCTCGCGGATATAATCTTCAAGATATGGTTCAATGTTTTCCTTCGTGAATGCGCCGTCGAATCCGCAGACATGCTCAGTCACCTGATATGCAGGCTGATAGCCCTCAGGTTTCCAGAACTTGTCGGCATCTTTCGCCAGGAACGGAGCCGTAAGCGTATCGTCATAAACCTTTGCACGAGGGTCAGCGGCACGTCTCGGATCAGCCGGCTTGGCAGCCTCTGCCGCAGCGCCTGACTTGACACCGTATTTCTCATATTCGAGCGGTGAAACGAACAGACAAGATGCATTCAGCCAGATATCATTGACGAAAGAAGCCCTTTCCTTAACAAAAGCGACAACGTCATGGACATATTCCTTAGTAACGATATGATTCTTGAAGTCAACGCCTTTGCCGGCGAACTGCGCGCCTGCCGTCAATGCACATGCAGGACACTCCACGACATTGATTCCGTGCTCCTCGAGAACCGGAACAAACAGGTCAGTGAGTTCGTCGTCGGACTTCATGCGGAGATACTCCTTGTTGTACCACTTCGCCTTCTCAGGATTGAAACGGGCGCCGGACTTGATGACGCGGTCGAGAGAGAAGACATTGACAAGTTCATCAATGCTGAAAATCTCCTGCTCAGTTCCCGGATTCCATCCGAGCATTGCAAGCATGTTCACAAATGCTTCAGGGAAATAGCCGTCCTCACGGTAGCCGTGGGAAACCTCACCTTCGGCATTGACCCATCTGAGCGGGAAGACAGGGAATCCGAGCCTGTCGCCGTCACGTTTGCTGAGCTTGCCTTTTCCGTCAGGCTTCAGAAGGAGTGAAAGGTGCGCGAAACGCGGCATCGTCTCTTCCCAGCCGAAAGCCTTGTAAAGCATATAGTGGAGAGGCAATGAAGGAAGCCACTCCTCGCCGCGGATAACCTCGGTAATTTCCATAAGATGGTCATCCACAATGTTTGCCAGGTGATATGTAGGAAGTTCGTCAGCCCTCTTCCAGAGGACCTTGTCATCCAATGTGTCGGTATTGACCTCGATGTGACCGCGGATGAGGTCGTCCATCTTCACGACCGTATCGTTAGGCATCTTGAAGCGGATGGTCCAGCTGTCTGTGGTCTCCAGCAGTTTCTTTACCTCATCCTCAGGGAGAGTAAGGGAATTGCGAAGCTCCATCCTTGTTTCCTGATTGTAGATGAAAGTTTTTCCGGCAGCCTCTGCCTCAGCGCGTTTCGCGTCAAGTTCCTCTGCGGTATCGAAGGCATAGTATGCGTAACCATTCTCGATAAGCTGGTCAGCGAACTTGCGGTAAATGCCTTTTCTCTGTGACTGGCGGTATGGCGCGTGAGGATGCCTCTCGGACGGTGTTTCCACTACGTTTCCGTTCTCATCCACACCTTCATCAGGATGAATGCCGCACCAGTTGAGTGCTTCAATGATATATTTTTCCGCTCCCGGAACGAATCTGTGGGAGTCAGTGTCTTCGATTCTGATTATGAAATCTCCTCCGTTCTGCTTAGCGAACAGGTAATTGTAAAGTGCCGTCCTGACACCGCCCATATGAAGAGGGCCGGTAGGTGACGGAGCAAATCTTACTCTAGTCTTTCTTTCCATTTCAAAACTTCTTGCTGCCGGAAGCACCATTGCCCCGGCCAATCCACAAAATTAAATAAAAACTATTGAAAAGCCACCAGCCAACCGCAACTATTATACAAATAACCGTTTTAGTATTTTGCCAATAGACAAAGTACTTGTAACTTTGTGGCGAAATTAGCTAGCACAACATCATGAGTGAATCATACAAACTGCAGGCATCGCCGGAAATGATGGCGAACGCTACAGAAGGCCTGGAACTGACAGAGGCCGAAATCAGGGTCATGGAGAACGTAAAAGACATCCACGAAAATCTTCAGAAAAACAAAGCCGACAACCTGTTGCTGTCATTGAGAAAAAGGCTGGACCTGCTGCTCAGGACCGGACAGCTTTTGCTGGAAAGCGCAGCGGACACTAACCGAATCCGCAGAAACATGGTAAGAGCAGCTCTTTTCCTCGGTTTCAACGAGGAAAACCTCCATATCTTCATTGACCATAACATCCTGATGGTAAACTTCAGCGACGAAGCCCACTCTTTCACGAAATTCCAGAAACGCGTCAAGGACGGCATCAACTTCACTACCATCGAAGCCATCAGCCACCTCACATACAAGGCCGTGCGCAAACATTTCTCCGCCGAACAATACGAGAAGGAACTGGAGAAAATCGCCGAAAGGCCACGCAACTACAACCAGCTGGTGACTTCCGCCGGTGCAGCATTGGCCTGCGGCGGATTCTGCATCCAGTTCGGCTGCGACTGGATTGCGTTCCTCTACGCATCGCTCGCTGCTTTCCTCGGATTCAACTGCCGCGCCACTTTCAACAAGCTCGGCGTCAACAAATATTTTTCCATCGCCATCGCGGCGTTCGTTTCCACAATGGTAGCGTGGCTCACCACATATCTCCCTGCGTGGACGACAACTCCGCTCCACCCGCTTCTCGCATGTGCGCTGTTCATCGTACCAGGAGTTCCGCTCATCAACTTCGTGGATGACATGTTGGACACCAATTTCAGAGTGGGTCTGGAAAGGGCCATAAACACCATGATGATGATGTTCGGAATGGCCTTCGGAATCCTGCTGGCATTGAAAGTCTGCCGCTGGACCTTCCATTTCGCTCCGGACATCATGTCGATTCCGATGGTTCCGGAACACCCGTACTGGATGTATGCTGTCGCAGCCGCAATTTCCGCAATGGGATTTTCAATGATTTTCAACATCCCTACAAGGCTTCTTCCTGTCGTTGCCATCGGCGGCATCATCGCTGTATGTACCAGGAATTTAGTAAGCCTTCACCCTGACATGTACTGTTCTTTCAGCCTCGGACAGGGAGGTATAATCGGTTCGCTTGTCGGGTCAACCCTTATTTCCGTCATCTGCGTCAAGGCTGCACACGTTTTCCATACACCGCATCAGGTGATTGCCATCTCAAGCGTAATTCCAATGGTACCTGGAGTGCTCATGTACCGCTGCCTGTACTCGCTCATCATGGTCTCAGGCACAGCAGATGAACAGATGAGCAACTTCGTATGCTCCGGAGTAAACGGTCTCAATGCTTCCCTGATAATCGGAGCTATCGCCATAGGCGTAGCAGTTCCAAACATCATCTCCAGAAAAAGTATCAATGCTGCCAAACGTCGTGCTTTCGAGAGACAGATTAAAGAACAGAGAGAGCGAGGCGAATTCATTGACATCACCAAGCTGTAAAACCAGCTTCAGATATATTGATTTTTTGATGGCCGGAGTAGTATTTCCGGCCATTTTTCGGTATGTTTGCAGAAACACATGAAAAGCATGAAACGTCGAGAATTTCTCAAGAAGGGAGCACTGGCGGCCGCCGGTGCCGGACTCATAGGCAGCGCACCAACCTTAGCCAAGGGGCTTGAACTGACAGAAGACAACAAATCCGTAAATTTCAATGTCAATGGAAGGGCAAGGATGAAACTTTCATTCGAGCCTTATGAACTGAAACTGAAGCATGTATTCACAGTATCGTCGTTTTCGCGCAGCACCACGCCTGACGTCCAGGTCCGCATCGACTATGACGGATATTCCGGCTATGGGGAAGCGTCAATGCCACCCTACCTCGGACAGTCGGTGGAAAGTGTGTGCACATTCCTGAAAAAGGTGAATCTGGAGCAGTTCCCTGACCCGTTCTGCCTGGATGACATCCTCACTTACATTGACAGTCTTTCTCCAGGAGATTCTGCTGCGAAGGCAGCCGTGGACATTGCCCTGCACGACCTTGTGGGCAAGATTATCGGTGCGCCGTGGCACAGGATGCTGGGCCTGAATCCATTGAAGACGCCTAACACGACATACACTATCGGCATTGACACTGACGAGATGGTAAAACTGAAGACCCGGGAAGTTGCGGGCCAGTTCAAGATTCTGAAGGTCAAGCTGGGAACGCCGCGTGACAGGGAGATGATACGGGCAATCCGCGAAGTGAGCGATCTGCCGATTGCGGTGGATGTAAATCAGGGCTGGAAAAACAAGAAAAAGGCTCTGGATGAGATTTTCTGGCTAAAGGAGCAGGGCATCGTGATGGTCGAGCAGCCAATGCCGAAGGAAATGCTCGATGCCAATGCCTGGCTGACGGAGAAGAGTCCGCTTCCGACTTTCGCGGACGAGGCAATCCAGAGGCTCAAGGATATTCCGGCGATCAAAGGGGCCTATACAGGCATCAATGTCAAACTGATGAAGTGTACCGGAATGCGCGAGGCATGGAAGATGATGAATTATGCGCGCGCCGAGGGCATGAAGGTCATGATCGGCTGCATGACAGAGACTTCCTGTGCAATAGCCGCAGCCGCACAGCTCTCCCCTGCCGTGGACTTCGCGGACCTCGACGGCAACCTATTGATTGCCAATGACATTTTCCGAGGGCCGACTGTCGTGGACGGCAAGATTACGCTGAACCAGCTGCCGGGAATCGGAATAGAGAAAATCTAAAAAAATTAAAACAGGCATTTTCAGTGAGCGGAAAACGCTGCTGAAAATGCCTGTCTCTGTATAAAAACACTTACAACAAACACTATCTTGTAAGGAGATTCAGAGTCTTGTCAGACTTGAAGTAATCTCCGGCAGGAGAAGACGAAGCCTTGACATTGACCTCAACCGAAGAACGGATGTCGCGTGAAGAAGCACCGACAAGGAAATTCCAGTTGCCGCCTGCAACAACCCATGAAGAAGAAGTAGTGTCGAAAGACGCAAGGTCTGCAGCGTTCAATGTCAATGTTACCTTACAGGTCTCGCCAGCAGCAAGAAGCGGAGTCTTGGCAAAAGCCTTAAGTTCCTTCTCAGGCCTGTCGGCAGCCTTGCTGTCAGGAGAAGCGACATAAAGCTCGACAACCTCACGACCGGCCACATTTCCTGAGTTGCGCACCTCGACATTGACCTTGTAAACGCCGTCAGCGAAGTCAACGGAAGGCTGGCCATATTCGAAGGT
This sequence comes from Bacteroides sp. CAG:770, assembly GCA_000435075.1. Lineage (GTDB taxonomy): Bacteria > Bacteroidota > Bacteroidia > Bacteroidales > UBA932 > Cryptobacteroides. The sequence continues at coordinate 8,531 of FR890605.1, forward strand.
GGTGTAAGAAAGACCATATCCGAACGGATAGGAAACTTCCTTGTCAAAGCTGTCGAAATATCTGTAACCCACGAAGATATCCTCCTCATAATCAGTATAATCCCAATTGCGTCTACTGCCGTCGCCTTCCTTCATATTGGCAAAATCCATACTGCTCATGGCACCGTCGAGAGGGAAATTGGCAGAAGATGCCGCATCCTGAAACCTTACAGGGAATGTCATGGTAAGCTTGCCTGAAGGATTGACCTTACCGCTCAGGACATCAGCGACACTGTTTCCGCCTTCCTGGCCTGCCTGCCAGGCGCAGAGGATTGCATCAGGTCTGTTCTTCCATGAAGCAGTCTCGATGACGCCGCCGATATTGAGGACTACAACCACCTTCTTGCCTGCGGCATGGAAAGCGGAGCATACACCTTCGACAAGTTTCAGTTCATTTGCAGAAAGTTCAAAATCAGAAGCGGTCCTGTCAAGGAATTCTCCGGACATCCGGCCGAGAGTAATTACAGCAATGTCAGCTGCGGCGACATTGGCCTGAAGCGAAGAAGCGGACGGAACGATTTCCTCAGGACGGGCCAAAGGCATGAACATAGCCATAGGATTACCCTTCAGCGCCTCTCTCTTTTTGGCTTGGTCATCAGCAATATACTTCTCGTATGTATCCTTCAGGGTCTTGTCCACTACAAATCCTGCATTCTCAAGCCCCTGGATCATTGATACTGTATATGCCCTGTTCACATTACCGGAGCCGGTACCTCCTGCGATGAAGTCATAGGAAGTGCAGCCATAAAGCGCCACTTTGGTACCCTCTGCAGAAACAGGAAGGGCGCCCTCGTTCTTGAGAAGAACCATACCCTCTGCGGCTGACTGTCTGGTAACGAGAGCATGAGCCTTGAGGTCAGGATTATTTGAATACTGATATCCCCTAAAACGAGGAGTCTTGATAATCATCTCCAGGACACGACGCACATTGGTATCGATCACACTCATGTCAAGTTTGCCCGACTTGAGAGCCTCCATGATGGCATCATACTGCTTGTCAAGACCTGGCTGAAGCATATCGTTGCCTGCAACCATCTGAGCCACAGCATCCTTGCCGCCGAACCAGTCAGTCATGACCATGCCTTTGAATCCCCATTCGTCACGCAGGAAGGAAGTCTGGAGTTCACGGCTCTGTGAAGTATAGACGCCATTGATCTTGTTATAGGAAGACATTACGGTCCACGGCTGGCTCTCCTTCACTGCAATCTCAAATCCCTTCAGATAAATCTCACGCAAAGCCCTCGGAGAAATCCTCGCATCATTGTTCATACGGTTGCTCTCCTGATTGTTTCCGGCGAAATGCTTGATGGAAGTGCCTACGCCATTACTCTGAATACCATTGACATAAGCCGCAGCGATTTTTCCGGCAACGAGAGGATCCTCCGAATAATACTCGAAGTTCCTGCCGCAGAGCGGATTCCTGTGTATATTCAATGCCGGTGCGAGGAGCACGTCAGCGCCATATTCAAGTACCTCATTACCGATAGCCTTGCCGACGCTTTCTACGAGATCAGTGTCCCATGTGCAGGCAAGCAGAGTTCCGATAGGGAAATGTGTACAATAATAAGTGGCATTGTCGCCCTCACGTGTCGGAGAGATTCTGAGGCCGGCAGGACCGTCTGCAAGCACTACGGAAGGAATTCCCAGACGAGGAATCGGATATGTGGTTCCTGCAGCACCCGGTACGAGATTCTTGGTTTCTCCTACCACAGCGCTGTCTCCGGCGGAAAAGCCTTCCATACCGGTTCCTATGAGCAGATGCACCTTTTCTTCAGGTGTCATTGCGGCAATCACCTTGTCCAATGATGCCTTTCCGAGTTTTGGTGTTCCAGGTGCGCACGAAAGCATGGAAACGCCCGCCACCAATGCGAAAGCCAATGTTAACTTTTTCATAACCAATCAATTATTTAAACAACTGAGGCACAAATTCGCTCAGATAAATTCTCCAGTTTTTCCAGATATGACCCTCACCGGTCTCGAAATAAGTGTATTTGTAACCTGCGTCATCCAGTTTCTTGCGGAACTCCTCGTTAGCCTTATACAGGAAGTCAGTATTGCCGATACCTATCCAGTAGAGGGCAGGTTTCTTGGAGAACTGAACGGCAAGTTTCTCATCGAAATTGTCGTAAATCGGAGATTTTACTCCCTCGTTAGGAAGTATCGCAGCAGAGAAAAGACCCACATAATTGAACATGTCAGGATACTGCTTAGAAATATGGAGAGAATGGAAACCTCCCATTGACAAACCTGCAATGGCGCGGCTCTCCTTCTTGCGGATTGTACGATAGTGACTGTCAATGTAATTCACGACATCAGGGAACGCTGCTTCGAACTCACCGTCCATAGTCTTCGGAAGCTGCATGTTCGGCTGCTGGAGTCCGAGTGCTGACTGCCCCGGAGCTGCCTCCTGGGAAGCATTGCCGTTGGTCATAACCACAATCATCGGCTTTGCCTTTCCCTCTGCAATAAGATTGTCGAGAATCTGAGATGCCCTTCCGAGATCCATCCAGGCCTCCTCGTCACCGCCCATACCATGGAGAAGATAGAAGACAGGATATCTGTTCTTGGTATTATCCTCATATCCGGCAGGAGTATAGACAGTCATTCTGCGCTTCATGCCGAGCCCCGGGCTGTCATACCATACCTTGGAGACAGTTCCGTGAGGTACTTCATTGACACTGTACAGATCGCCTCTTCCTCCCTTGATTATGAATATGTTGGTAACGGAATTCACATCCCTGTTCATATAAACATTGGAAGGGTCCTTTACCTGAAGTCCGTCCACGATAAATGAATAGCTGTAAAGTTCAGGTGCGAGCACATCGGAAGTAAACTCCCAGATGCCGTCCTTGCCCTCCTTGAGGTCAGCGACGCCTGGACCGTCAAACTCACCGAAAGGAGTCTGGATCTTCTTCGTAGGAAGAAAATCTCCGGTAACCTGGACCTTGATGGCCTTAGGTGCCGCAAATCTGAATGTTACGGTATTGTCCGGATTGACTTCCGGAGATACGAGCCGTGAGCCGCCCCAAAGAGCCTGCTGTGCAAATGTGCTTGTTGCCAGCATCAATGATGCCGCAACGGCAATGATTTTTCTGATAGTCATATAAGATTTATTTCAATTCCATAATAAATTCATTTCCCTTGGCGCAAGGTTTCCACTGAGGAAGTCCCTCGCCGTCAGGATTTCCGTTCTTCGCGAAATTGGTCCAGTACTCCACCATCTTCGCACTCAAGTCATAGTCATGCTGTTCCATCGGCCTCCAGCACCTTCCCAGTGTTCCGAACACGTACCAGAGTTCAGATGAATGGAAAGCGCCTTTCATGTCACCGAAGCCTCCTGACTGCATGGCATCCTCACCTGGAAGGTCCCTGCTGAAGCAATAGACATAAGCCGGACGACGGCCCTGGCTTTCCAGAAGAAGACTCCAGTCGATGGCAGCCTTCTTCATGACCTGAGGAGCGATATCCTCTGAGACGTATCCTATCATGTATGGGATATCCATCTCATTTCCGGCCTTCGCGACATTGTCAGAACTGTCCTCAAGCAGAGTTCCGTCAATGCAAGGACCATATGGAAGTCCTCCGAAAGTCTTCTGCTGGCGCATATAGTTACCCAGTACTTCGTCAAATTTCGAAGCGGGGCAGGCACGCATCTGCTCAAGCGTCGTCATGCCGGCGCCATCCCACATTGACTTTCCCTTGGCCTCCGCATCCTTGAGCGGAGTTGCTGCGATAATGCCTCCGAGGCCTCCGCCGCTCTGGATTATAGCCTTGTTTATCAAGCCTTTGGCCAGTGGCGAACTTATCAGAGTCTGGACGCTTCCTGCACCCGCGCTCTGTCCGAAAACGGTAACATTGTCAGGGTCACCGCCGAATGCCGCGATATTGTCATGAACCCATCTGAGAGCAGCAATCTGGTCATACAGGCCATAATTGCCCGAACCGTGTCCGCCGTTTTCCTCATCCAGAAGAGGATGCGCCAGAAAACCGCACATTCCGAGACGATAGTTGAGAGTCACGAGGATCACGCCTTTGGAAGCGTATGCTTCTCCCCCGAACTCGATTTCATGACCATAGCCGTTCATATAGGCACCGCCATGAATCCACACCATCACCGGCATTTTCTTGCGGGATGAGGATGTCCACACATTCAGGTAAAGACAGTCCTCACTCATCTCAGGGGCACCGCCCTGATAGAACTCCTTCCAGTAGAAGCTTCCCTCGGCAGAACCGCCCTGAAGGGATGCCGGACCGAATTTGTCACAAGCCCGGACACCTTTCCAGGATTTTGCAGGCTGCGGCTGTTTCCATCTGAGGTCACCGACAGGAGGTGCGGCATAAGGAATCCCCTTATAGACATTGACCCCGTTCTCGACGACTCCGGAGACCTTGCCGGAAACAGTCTTCACTATTGGAGCCTGCGCCGCCGCCGACACAGTCATAAGCAGCGCAATTCCAAACAAACCTAATTTCATCATAGACTTAATTCTCCTACATATTCCGCGAAGATGTCATCGTTCTTCACTGTGATTGTATATGTGGTTCCTTTCTTGGAAACGGTAATATCACCTGATTCGATGTGGATTCCGGTCGCGGCGTCATTGGCCACTGTGAACCAGCATGTTCCCCAGTTGGTGAAAGTCGTGCCCCACATCTCCGTATCATAGCCCATCACATAATTGCCGGACTTGGCCTCGCCATTGGCTGCAGGAGTATAGGTACCTTCATGCAAAGTGGCATCGCTGCTGACAAAGTCGATGGAAATGTAGTTTCCGTTTCCGCCGATTGTCACGCCATACTCACCCGGAGTCGCTGTAATACCGGAAGTACCGGCCTTGACAGTGATGATATTGGAGCCGTCAGCCTGAGCCTGGGCAGAAGCCGAAAGGAGAGCAGGAAGCCTCAACGCCTCAATCACCGGTTCGTAAACGATTTCGCCCTTGAAATGGACCTTGATCACTTTGGAATCCGTCAATGTCAATGCTGCCTTGAATTCATAATTGTCGTCAGCCTTGGACACCTTCAGGTCTCCGCTCTTCACCTTCACGGCACTGCCGCCCTTCGGAGTCCATGAAGTATTGAAATACGTTCCGTCCGTACCGGCAGACTCGGAGAAAGTATAGGTTTTCGGCACAAGGAAATACTTGTCAGCCGTAAAATTGGCGTCAAACGTACCCTCAGCACATTCAAGCTTGACGGCAAACGTACGCAGTCCGCTCTCGAGTTTTTCCTCACTCTTTCCCGC
>FR890605.1:13875-23620 GCA_000435075.1 Bacteroides sp. CAG:770
TGCGGTACAGGATACACACCTGACAACGGATCAATAGCACTTTCATCGCATCCGAAAGCAGCCAGACATGCAAATGCTAGTATCAAATATTTTTTCATGATATGTCAATTTACCAGTTAGGGTTCTGTTTCACATTAGGATTCAATGTAACCTCAGTCTCAGGGAAAGGAAGAAGTTCATGTTTGCCTGTCTTGTAGCCATACAGGGACTTGTTATAGACTTCCCATCTGGTCGTTCCATTGGAGGCAAACCAAGGAATCTGTTTGCCCTGGTCCTTAAGCCTGTCAGCAGCAATTCCCCATCTCTGCATATCCTGGAAACGCACACCCTCACCGCAAAGTTCAAGACGTTTCTCTGTCATGACGTCATCCATGGTCACAGAACCGAGTTCAGAAAGATGGGCACGGGTCCTGACAGCATTCAGATAATTGGTTGCCTTTGCCTTGTCTCCGCCTTTCACATGAGCCTCGGCAGCAAGAAGGAGGACCTCAGCATATCTCATATAACGATAGTTGTTATGAGATGAGAAAAATCCACCGAGAATCATCTCATCGGCGAGGACTCTGTTCTTCCACCAGAAATATCCCTCATGGTCATACATTTCTTTTCCGTCCAGAATCTTGTCGCCCTGTGCAAGAAGTTTATCGAAAGACTTCATGGTGGCGTTCAGACGATATCCGTCCTTGCCCTCTACTGCCACGAAAGCATCATACAGGTCCTTCTTAGGATTGCAGAAGCCCCAGCAGTTAGGATAAACACCTGAAGCAATGCTCATACGGTCACCTCTCCATCCCACCATTGCAGAAAAAAAAGACCAGTTTGTAAATGCGTTATTCGGGTCATTCAGACGGTTGACTTCAAAGAGAGACTCGCAGTTGTTCTCGGCATTGTACATGAGAATATCAGCATAATCTCCGCGATACAGGTCGTACTTGCCGTCATCTATCATATCGTCCAGAATGGTGCAGGCATCAGACCATTTCTGCTGGAAGACATAAGCCTTTCCGAGCAGGGCCTTTGCGAACTGAAGCTTCACACGGTATGAAGAATTGTCATTGACACCGGACTTCTCCTCGAGTGAGCCGGAAGCGATGGCGTCCTTGAGATCGGTCTCGACGAGACTCCACAGAGCCCCAGGATCTCCGTTAGGCTGTTTGTACTCAGACGGTTCGAGCGGCTTGTCCACAAGCGGCGGAGTTCCCCAAAGTGAGATCAGGTCAATGTAAATATATGCCCTGAACACCCTTGCCTCCGCACGTGCTCTCTTCTGAATCGGACTCCCGTCAGGAACATATTTCAAGACAATGTTACTAAGATAAAGCACCTCATAATAATTCTTGAACAAGTCTCTGATTATAGGATGGTCCGCACTGAAAGTGAACTCGTTGAGTTTCTCAAAGTCGGCGTTGTCACCGCGTCCGCCGCCTCCGCACCAGAAGTCATCCGACAAGAGGTTCTTCACGAAATAGTAGTTGTAATAGATGCCCGCGAACTTGGCATACACAGCCGTAATGGCCTCCTCTGCCTCCTCATCCGTCTTATAGAAAGTTTCCGGAGAAGTGGCTCCGTGCTGGTCGATATCAAGCAGGCCGCTGCATGAGCAGAACAGGCCGGAAATCACCAGCAGGCTTATCAATATTTTTCCTATATGTTTCATTGTCAAATACATTAGAAGTTAAGATTAAGTCCGAATACGACTTTCCTTGCTGACGGATAATAACCCTTGTCGAGTCCTGTTGCGCTTCCCACACCTGTAACCTCAGGATCGAATCCCGGATAAGAGGTGAATGTAAAGAAGTCGTCCAGAGAGCAGTAAATTCTGAAAGAATTGATGCCGATCTTGTTCAGGAATGACTTAGGAAGAGAATATCCCACCTGAATCTGCTTGATCTTGAAATAAGAACCGTCGAATACCATTCCGTCACTGAGCCAGTACTTGTCAATGTCAGTAGCGCCCGGTCTAGGTCTGGAAGCGTTCTTGTTGGAAGGAGTCCATCTGTCGGTATAGAGGAACTTCATCTTGTTCGCCTGGAGACGGTCTCCACGGTTGCTGCAGTTAAAGATATCATTTCCCTGTGAACCTGTTCCGAACACTGTAAGGTCAAATCCCTTATAGGCAGCATTGAGAGTGATACCATAAGTGAAGTCCGGAATGCCGCTTCCTATCATCATCTTGTCGGAATCATTGATAGTTCCGTTCTGATCGACGTCCACAAATACAGGATCTCCACTTTCAGCATCGATATGGTCCACCTTGTATCCTCTGAAATACCATGCAGGATAACCTTTCTCGAATACGGTCATACCGGTTGCAGTATGGAAACTTGCCCCATTGATGCGGTCGAGAGACTCATGGATATATGTCACCTTATTCTTGAGTGTAGCGAGGTTTCCTCTGATTCCGTAACTGAAATCGCCGATATTGTCTTTCCATCCGAGTTCGAGTTCAACACCCTTGTTTTCAATGTTGCCCGCATTGACAGGAGAAGCAGTGTTTCCGACGATTGTCGAAGGAGTGATGCCAGTCACGATCAGGTCCTTAGTCTTCTTGGAGAACCAGTCTGCGGTGAACGAGAGCCTGTCATTGAAAAATCTCGCGTCGATACCGAGGTCGAGCTGCTCTGAAGTCTCCCATTTGAGTTCGTTGTTACCTGTCGAAGAAGGCATCGAACCGACCTGATACTGAAGCTCGTTGGTATAAGGATAGGACATGTCGGATGAAATGGATGAAAGGTATGAGTATGAGCCAAGGCTTGAGGTCGTACCGTTCTGTCCCCAGCTGCCACGCAGTTTCAAGTGCGAGAGCCAAGTCTTCGCATTCTGCATGAAGTTTTCCTGAGAGATTGTCCATCCCAAAGATGCTGCAGGGAAGTATCCCCATCTCTTGGTAATCGGAAGAACTGATGAGTCTGCCGCATCGGCACGAAGAGAGAACTGTGCCATATATTTTCCGGCGTAGTCATAATTCAGACGGCCGAAATATGCGAGTTTCCTGCCGATAATTTCCTCACCGCCGGAAATTGATTTCACGGCAGTTGCAGTAGCATAAGCGAAATAAGCATAACGTGGGTCATCTTTCTTGAAACCGAAATCGCCGTCACCGCCTGTAACGCTTCCGCTCACATAGAATGAAGAATTGTCGATATAAGATGTACCGATCATTGCATTCAAGTTGTGCTTTCCGAAACTGTGCATGTAGTTCACGAAGTTCTCCCACTGGAGATAAATAGGGGTGGAAGCACTGGCATTGACAGACATGTAACTCTGATTGATTGTGGTATTCACATAAAAATCATTGTTTACAGTATAGCTCTTGGCAGCAGAAAGACGATATCCCAGACGGGAAGTGATGACAAGTCCCTTCACCGGCTTGAGATTGGCATAAATGACGCCATTGATATTGTATCCGCTGTTTGTGGAATTGCTCTTGTCCCTCATGATATAAGGGTTGTAGTTGTCTGTCTCCTGGAAAGCAGATGTGGAATAATAGTTCCCATCCTTATCCTTGAGATACGTCTTTCCTGCATTGACCATAGTCTGCATGTGCTCAGGAAGATTGTCCGGAGAATATTTCACAGGAGTCAGAGGGTCGAGCATGATGACAGATGAAAGCAAGCTTCCATATTCAGAGCCCTCGGCAACCGCTTTGCGATTGTAGTATTCAATCTGATTGTTGGTTCCCACCTGGAGCCATTTCTTGATGTTGTAATCGGCATTGATGGTAGCGGTGAGACGCTTGTACGTATCGGCATCGCCGACAACATAACCGTTATTGTCGAGATAAGTCAATGACAGATAATAGGTTCCCTTGTCGTTTCCGCCCTGGAACGCGAGATTGTGCTTCTGCATTCTGGATGGCTCGAACGCAACCTTCGACCAGTCGGTATTTGTCTTGAAATCCCAGTCAGCATTGACCTTGTCCATTGAAAGATAGTTCGCCTCGGTCATATAGCCGATATACTGCTCGGCATTCATGACCTTAGGGACATTGGCGATATTCTGGATGGACAACTGGAAATCATAAGTGACGGTTCCCTGTCCCGCCTTACCTTTCTTGGTCGTGATGAGAATGACACCGTTACCGGCCGCCGCGCCGTAAATCGCAGCAGAAGCAGCATCCTTGAGGACCTCCATCGACTCAATGTCATTAGGGTCAATGCCGCCGATGTCGCTGGCAATACGACCATCCACAACATAGAGAGGATCGCACGAACCATTGGAGTTGATACCGCGGATACGCACAGTAGGAGATGCTCCCGGAGATGCGGAAGACTGGAAAATCTGGACACCGGCCGTCTTTCCCTGTAGCGCCTGCTCTGGTCTGGTAATCGTACGGTTCTGCATGTCTTCATTCTTGACCTGGGAAATGGCACCGGTCACAGAACTTTTCTTCTGCACACCATAACCGACAACGACCACCTCGTCGAGAAGTTTCTGGTCCTCTTCGAGCACGATGTCAATGACACCGGCCACGGCCTGTCTTTCCTGAGAGGTAAATCCGATGCTGGAGAATACAATCACGGCACCTTCCGGGACACTGATGGAATATTTGCCGTCAATGTCAGTGATGGCGCCGTTGCGGGTTCCCTTTTCGAACACGCTTGCCCCAATCATAGGAGAATTTTGCTTGTCTGTCACCGTTCCTGTCACCTTTACCATGTTCTGCGCAAACAGGACATTGCAAAAGAAACACAGGCTCATCAGCGACAAAATGATTCTACTGATAGTTGGTTGTTTCATAATACGTTTTATTGGTTACAGTTTTTACTTGAACTTTCAGTTTACATATATTATATGGTATGGCATTCCCTCAAATGCCGATGCAAAGTTAGCCACGATAAAAATCAAACGTTTTGCATTATGGGTTTATAAGTTGTTTTTCCATACATTTCGGCATGTCAATCCGTTCAAAAATTTGGCTATTTGTTCATAAACACCCATTCAAACGCATTGGGCAGCAGCGACAGAGCCTCCGCATCGAAAAAAAGAGTATCTTTGGGGAACACTAAAACAAAACTGGAAATGAGAAATATCTTTTTGCCTGCAATACTGGCGATATTCATATCCTGCGGGACCTCAGAACCGCAGACTTCCAAGCAGGAATACGAGCCGACAATATCATACGGTATCTCCAACCAGCAGATCAATGATTTCGAAGAGGACAAGGACGGACATATCTGGATCGCGACTTTCCGCGGGCTGAACAAATATACCGGCCACGAGTACAGACAATATTTCCACACCAATGCTCCGGGCAGCATTTCCGACAGTCAGGTCAATGATATTTTCCGGGATTCAAAAGGGCAGCTATGGTTTGCCACCATCAACGGACTGTGCAGATACACCGATCAGGACACATTCGAGAAAATAACATTGCCGGACAATAGACACAACGTAAACAAAATCACAGAATCGGCTGACGGCAGACTTCTGGTCATGGCCTACCCTAAATTGTATTCATATGATCCGGAAACAGGAGAGATTTCCACTGCCATAGAAGATCTGGACCCGGTCAAGACATTGGCTCTCAAATGGTATCCCGACGGCAAGGGCAATCTATGGATAACTGACACGCGACAGCTCAGATGCTACAATCTTAGAAACTTCCACCTGGACACTGTCATTGACATGCAAGGATGGCAACAGTGCGTCGGACTGGTGGACAACTGCCTCTGGATATCCTCCGAATCGAAAATTCAAGCATTCAATATCATTGACAAGGAATTCGTCAGTCTTTCTCCGGCATTGACGAGAAACAAGAAATTCATGTCAGCAGACATTGTTTACGCACATGGATACGAGGACAGCAACATAATATTCTGTACATCTTCCGGCGAGATGTTCTACTACGACAAACTGAACGACCTCCTTACCCACAGCTCGGAATCCGGATTCCCTTTTGACGCACCGGCATTCATAGTTAACACGATGTTCACCGATTCGAACAAGAACCTGTGGATAGGCTCGAATGACCAGGGCTTCAAGACCATATACAACTACAAGGAAAGATTCAACGAAGACAATACCATCAGGTCAGCGTTTGCCGGAAAATCCGTAAAATCAGTGGTTTCTGACAAACAGGACAACTTGTGGGTTTCCACCAATCTCTACGGGATGTTCAAATATGACATGACATCAAAGACCATAGAAAAAATCAAGCATGTACACAGAGCAAGTAATCCGCTGGAATCAGACACTGTATATGGCTCTTTCATTGACAGGGACGGCTTCCTGTGGACAATGGAAGTAGGGAAAGTGACGAAGATTTCGATAGCGGACGGCAGCATGACTCCGATTTCATCGTATAATGTCTTCATGCCGATGTCAATGTCACAAAGCGATGACGGGACAATCTGGATAGCCTCTGCCAGCCAGTACGTATCATACCTGCGCCCCGGCGACACCGAAGCAAAAAAACTGAAACTCTTCGAAGGATATTCGTTCATCCCTTCAGTTTCCCGATATAACGACAAGTCAATGCTGGTGTGCGGATTCAGAAACAGAATGAAACTTATCAATGTAGAGACACTGGAAATCAGCGATTTGCCTGTCAAGGAAGAGGAGTGGGAGGCTTGCCTAAAGACACCTCTTTTCATTCCGACTGATGCATATCAGGACACAAGAGGCAACATCTGGATAGGGACAGTATCCAACGGACTTCTCCGGTACAACAAACATGACGGGTCCATCATTCCCGTTCCGGGGGCCGCATGTACAGACATATCATCGATAGAAGAAGACAATAAAGGTTTGCTTTGGATAAGCACCCTGTACGGATTGTCCAGACTCGATCCGAAGACATTGACCTATACCAATTACTTCGCGACTGACGGTCTGGGAGGAAACCAGTTCTACGACAGGGCTTCCTGCATACTGTCTGACGGACGTCTGGTATTCGGCGGAACTCACGGACTTACATTGTTCAACCCGGAATACAAGAGAGACACCACGAGGATTCCTATAGTTTTCGAAAACCTGAAAGTCCACAACAAGATAATGGTTCCCGGCAAAGGCAGTTGCATGGACAAAGTACTTTCCTGCTGCCCGGACATTCACCTGAACCACAAACAGAACAGTTTCAACATCTCGTTTTCAGCACTGGACTATAGCGAACATGAAAGAATCTATTACAGTTACATGCTGGAGGGCTTCGACAACTATTGGATCGAATGCGGTCATAACCGCGAAGCCTATTATGCAAACCTGCCTGCCGGCAATTATGTATTCAAGGTGCGCATCACGAGTAATGACAGCAGCATTGAACCTACTGAAAACTCCATCCGCGTATCTGTAAAACCTTCGCCATGGGCGTCCTGGTGGGCGTGGCTGATTTATCTGGCATTGGCAGGAGGCCTGTCAGCATGGATAATACACATCAGCCTGAGACTCCGCAGGGAGAGGAAAGCGACTGAGAAGGCAGAATGCGAAAAAGCTCAGGAACACCTTATCAATCAGATGAATATGAGTTTCTTCGCAAACATCTCACATGAATTCAGGACACCTCTCACCCTGATTTCCGGACCGGTATCGCAGCTGGCCGAATCTCCGGACATAAAGAGTTCCGACAGGAATCTTCTGATGATTGTACGCCGAAGTGTGGACAGGATGCTGAAACTGGTGAACCAGCTGATGGACTTCAACAAACTGGAGGAGGATACGCTCACTCTCCAGGTCGGCCTTACCGACGCCATCTCCATCATCTCCAAGAATCTGGATGTTTTCCGTTACAATATGACGAACAAGAACATCACGCTTCAGACGAGCGGAATCGAAGACTCGTTCATAACATGGCTTGACGAGGACAAACTGGACAAGATCATAGGAAACCTCATGTCCAATGCCCTGAAATTCACGCCTGCCGGCGGCAAAATCGAGATCAGCTTCGATGTTGTCAATGCTGATGAACTTGTGCAGTCCTTCGGAAAAGAAGTCGCGAGGTGGCACAAATACATAAAGATTTCCGTCATCAATTCCGGCTCTGACATTCCTGAGGACGAGATGGACAAGATTTTCGGAAGGTACTATCAGATAACGAATCAGCCGGCCGAAAACCACACTATGGGAACGGGAATCGGACTTTATTACTCCAGACGTCTGGCAATGCTGCACCATGGTTTCCTGAAGGCAATCCAGCCGGAACAGATGCACGGGGCCCAGTTCACACTGGTAATTCCTGCCGACGAGGCAGCCTATGCAGACGACACCAAGGTCAAGCGCAGTGTGGAGCAGCAAGAGGTATTCCCGCTGCCGGAAAGCAAGGATCCGGTATCAGTAATCGAGGAGGAGAAGCAGACCGTAATGGTGATAGACGATGATACGGAAATCGCACTGTATCTCAAGACTTTGCTGTCTCCATATTACAAGGTCATCTGCAGATTCGATGCTGACAGTGCCATCAAGACGATGAAAGAAAATGCCCCGGACTGCATCCTGTGCGATGTGGTCATGCCGGGAAAAGACGGCTACACCCTCTGCTCGGAAGTGCGCGAAGACATGCAGCTGTGCCATCTTCCTATAATTCTTGTCACTGCAAATGCTGCAATGCAGAACCAGGTCAAGGGTCTCAACGTCGGGGCCAATGCCTATGTGACGAAGCCTTTCGACCCGGATTATCTCTTGGCCATGATACACTCGCAGATCCAGAATCAGGAAAATGTCCGCAAGATTCTTTCTTCTTCCACCAAGACTGGAAATATGGAGGAGAATGTGCTTTCTCCTCAGGACAAGAAGTTCATGACAGAGCTTTACGAGCTGATGGAGAATGAGTTGTCGAATTCGGAACTGAACGTTGTGGAGATTGCGGAACGTATGCACATGTCCAGAACGAAGTTCTATTACAAGGTGAAGGGCCTTACCGGCGAGAATCCGGGAACGTTCTTCAAGACCTATAAGCTGAACAGGGCCGCGGAAATGATTCTGGAAGGCAAATACACCATATCCGAAATATCTGACATGGCTGGATTCAGCACTGTCTCCGTATTCTCCAAGTCGTTCAAGAAGCAGTTCGGCACTGCACCAAGCAGCTACAAGGAATAAAATTTACGACAAACAGTCTGCTCAGCGACTTTCCGCAATTTTTATTTTGATAATAATACAACTCAGCGCAAATTTATATTGGACATGATGCCGGCTGTCCGCATTTTTAGAGACAGAAAGTGTACCGCGCGCGAGAAGTAGACACGGAAAATGTATCTCAAAATAAATTCTGCGAGAAATCGCAGCAATCTCAATATTTATTGAAACAATATAAAATAAGCATGCCGCGGACAGGATGATGCTGAGAATCCAGAAACAGGAACAGGTGTTGGCTTGGGTGAGCAACTCCCGAAGGATCAAATCGGAACTCTGGCGGAGCCTTCCGACAACTCCAATTCACTTTATATAATCGAGTGAAGGTGTATCAAAACTCCTTTTTTGAAGAAATCACCCCTGTTGCAGTTATCTGTAGCAGGGGTTAACCTTTCTATTTGGGCATTATGACACACCCTCACTTTCGTTTTCAGCTTTCCTTCCTCCATAGAGTTTCTTCATCAGACTTACTTCAAATAAAGTCCGGCCCTTCCCTGCGTGTCGATATTAGGCTTATCAGCTTGGACAGGCGCAAAATTTCGACCTTCTTGACAGGCGTAATTCCGGACACATTCGCGGTAAGATTCTGAAATTGAGCGCATTGTGAGATTAGAGCCATGAAAGGGATCTGCCAAGACCACCTTTCATTGACACCTCTTGGCAAGAGACTTATTAC
>FR890606.1:0-820 GCA_000435075.1 Bacteroides sp. CAG:770
GGATTACTTAGCTAAGGGAGATGAATAAGATGAAGAAAACGATACTTTCTATTATAGCTTTAGTCTTCTGCGTAATGGTCAATGCGCAGACAATAACGGATGCTCGTGTTTATGAATCTTTCAGAGTAAAGGCCACTGTCATTGACATCAAGAACTCTGTATCTATACCATACGTATCGGTATATCTCATCCCGAAAGGAGATACGACTGTTACAAATTTTGCAATCTCTGACAAGAATGGAAGAGTTGTAATGGAGAATGTCCGGTCTGGACAATATGAACTGTATGCTGAACATCTCGGTTATTCAGTATTCAAGAAAAGGTATGACATAACATCTGCTCCAGGGTGGGACATTGACTTGGGCTCGATTGGCCTGGAAGAAAGCATGGAGCAGATAGATGCTGCGTCCATCTCTGTGAGTGGTCATCCGATCATGATACAAAATGACACAATCTTCTATAGTGCTTCGTCATATACTGTAGGAGAGAATGATATGCTTGAAGACTTGCTTAAGAAGATGCCTGGGATGATAGTCGGAAGTGATGGCAGTGTTTCCGTAAATGGCGAAAAAGTGAGCAGAATTACGGTCGGAGGCAAAACCTATTTTTTTGACGAACCCTCTATCGCCCTGAAGAATCTGCCGGCAAAGATAGTTGAACGGATTAAGGTCTCCAAGCAGGAGAGCAAGGAAGAGAAGATTATGGGCATAGGTGCAGATTCGGGCAAAGAAACTGTAATGGATGTGGAACTGAAAGAAGAGTATAGAAAAGGATTTTTCGGAAATGCCAAACTCGGAGGTGGTTCTGTATTGACAGGAAA
>FR890606.1:851-3438 GCA_000435075.1 Bacteroides sp. CAG:770
GACAGGAAAGAGTGGGGAAAACTCCCTTGTGGAGAAGACAAAAGGCCTATATGAGGGCAGCTCCATGCTGTCCGCATATGGCGAAAGGGATCAAATTGTTATGATTGCCAATGCTTTCAATACCGCAAAGGAGAGTGGAAAGTATGAATCGCAAGAATTTCAGGGCAACGATTTCTCTGAACTTGGAGGTTTAGTATCATCTGTGCAAACCGGAGCAAATTATAACACTAGTCGTATAAAGCATTTTGAAACAACTGTTTCTGCAATCTACAAACACACTGCAAAAAATGACAAGAGACGATTTTCAAGGACTTCATTTTCAGGTACAACTAATGATATCCTGACAGATGGCGGGACAAATTCTCTCGGAAAAGAAGACCTTTTGAGCGTCGCGCTTGAAATGTCAAAGCAAAATGGTAAATTGTTGGTTGAAATTCTCCCGAAATTCAATTTCAGCAAGAGCCGCATGAACAGTTCAAACTTCTCGACCGCGACTGATATCCTGTCGAATTCCTTGTTGAACTCTCTTTCTGCAACATCTTTCCTCGAGGACAAGCATTATTCCTCAAATGGGTATATAGGTGTGACAGGAATAGATCTCGGCAAAGCCAGGAGAAGATTAGGCATCGGTGTCAATTATGATGTGGGGACTTCAGATGGCAATGAAGCCGATAACTCCATTAAGAATCTGAATTACGAGAACAGCAAGAATGCTCTTGACATTGACGGAAAACTGTTCTATTACGAGCCTCTCGGCAGACGGTGGGGTATGCAGGCAACATTAGGAAGCGTTCATAATTCTGGTGCCGATAATAGGGATGTGTTCAATAGTGCCGGCGTATTAAACACTTATCACACGAGTTCGTCAAACAGGAAGTTCAATGAAGAGTATGCCTCTGTATTGCTGCAATACAGTAACGATACAAGTAAAGTGAAACTTGGTGTAAAAGCATCGGCCCGAAGTGATGTGTCACGTGCGGTAAACATGTGGCAGACTATTGTTTCAGGCAAAGATGTCTGGAAATGGAATATATCTCCTGTCCTGACATATGACTATTCAAGGGATGGAATGAACTTGAGCCTGAAATATTCAGGTGAAACGAGTCCGGCTTCAAGCCCGTATATGATTCCGACTCCAAATATTGCCAATCCGATGCGGATTATGCTTGGTAATATCTATTTGAAGTCTGGATTTGTCAATAATCTTATGGCGTATTATGATTACGTCAATTACTCGACATATACGTTCTTTACGGCTTATGTGCAGGGAAGTCTAGAAAATAGAGGTGTCGTCTATGCAAATTGGTTTGACAATGACGGCATCAGATATGCTGTTCCTGTCAATGGCGACAAGCCGAATACCAGGTTGACTGCCTATGCGCTACTTAATCAGCCATTCGGCAAGAAGAAAAATATCACATTCAGTTTTGCCGGGCAATTCGGAATGAACCGAAGTCGTAGTTATCAATCAGAAAAAAGAAAGCCTGGCATTGACCTTGTGAAATTTGACTACCAGACATTCATGAGCGATTTCTGGGGTAGCATTGATGGCGACAGATTCTATAATGGTATCAGTGGATTCAAGGAGAGTCTTACGCAAACTTATGATTGGGGCGCAGATGTCCGATTGAAGTATAACAACAAATGGTTCAACGGTACTGTATTTACGTCCGCAATGAATAGCGTTTCACGTTATTCTCTTGACAAGACTGCTGATATGAACATTTGGACATTCAATTCAGGAACGGAACTTCTCTTTACTTTCGGAAAAGGATGGGAAATAGGCAATCAACTGTCGCATGTTTTCCACCGAGGCTTTTCGAATGGCTTTGGGGAGCCTGAATGGAGGTGGAACATGACTGTTGCCAAGACTGTCAAATCATTGACAATGAGCATCAAGTTCGACGATATTCTCAATCAAACCAATAATCTTACTCGAGTGGTATCCGCCGGATTCGTTGAAGACCGGTACTCAAATGTTCTGGGCAGAACGCTTTTGTTCAGTCTGTCATTCAACTTCGGGAAGATGAACCAGAACAAGTTTTCTGCGGTATCAAAGGGGATGAAGCGATTTGAATGATGACAATTTCGTAGAATGATATGTCTCAGTCCGTTTTGCGGCCTATAATTAATGTCGCAACCAGCGAGATGATTTGAATGGCCAACAGCAACAACACAATTGAGGTTGTTGAGGTCTTCACTAGAAGCAGGAGAGTAATACCGATTCCTTGGATGGAGAGAATCCCCCAGAGAAACTTAACTTTGATAGCCTTTACTTTGCGATAAGAAATAAGCGCATCCCAGATGATTGCAAATACGGCGAGGAGTGCGCCAAAAATAATGCATGTCCATTGCAGCCAAGGCGACATCGGAAATATGAATGATATAATGCACATGAAAAGAGCCATTTCTTTCGCTGCAAAACATACGGCATCATTTTTTGCAGCATTAAACAACTCAATATCGGACAACATTTTATCTCTCGAACGTTTCATAACAGCGTCTTTTGCCCAAATTTACTAATTTGTCCTGAGAGGTACCCTACAATCCGAAGCAATTGTATTTTCCTGATTTAGGTTGACTCTAT
>FR890607.1:0-14344 GCA_000435075.1 Bacteroides sp. CAG:770
TTTATACCTGTTAATACTATATTATAATCTGCAAAAATCTTCGGTTTTCCGGTGGATTCGTCCAATGTGGCCCCTTTTTCAAAGCGAGTATACGCAAAATTCCGCTTCCTTCCTCACCTGCCGTGAAGCAGACGTCTCTATCGGCCAGGACATCGACTATAATAAAACCTCATTTCTGCCGAATGGTGGAAGTGAGGGATATGGGGGAAATAAGGGCTTTTGAACACAAGATCTGGAGAAATAGAGCCGCCCTGACGTACTATGGAAAGTTCCGCCCGAATGGTTTCTTCCGGCTTCCGACTGATGAGGGTGCGTTCGTATAGCATCCCGTCCATCTGGTCGCGGAGTTTGCGGACACTCCACCTCTCAGCAGCCGCCATTGTTACGTAGAACTCCCGGGCCAGGTCATCATCAACTGGGAGTACCTCCAGAAAAGCGGACCATGGCAATTGTGTCGACAGTGTTGACACAATTTGGAAGTCACTGAATTCGCGGGCGAACTGCATCATTCGGTGAAGATTCCTGGAATTGAAATCCTTGCCGTACAGTTCCAGCAATTGTGCGGACAGCTTTGACACAATTGCTTTGCCATACTCGGCCCTTTGGTCGTGCAGGACCTCCTTATTGATGCGCTCTCCGATATGCCAGTACATCAGCGTCAGTTCACTATTGACGCTGATGGCCACCCGTTGGCGGGCCGCCTCGATGATCTGGCAAACATCCTTGAACAATCCAGCAGGAAAACTGATGCTCATATCTTTCTGGCTCATAGGCTCTCATAATTCGGACATACAAAGATAAGCATTCTTTTCCACAAGGGTCCTATGAATTGTACGATGTAACACTGGGTAGATATCGGATTATTCCGTTTACACAAAATCACCGAGAAGTGTAATTATCTTTAGTTCTATTTTGATCAATGCTACGTTAAAAATTTCAAGAACGCAGTGATACACAGTCACTTACGTATATAATAGCCCGTCAAGGGGTACTTTACAGCACCCAGCTTTCTGTCGGTGATGTCAAAGTGCTGCTGCACAATGTTGCAATGGTCGAACGATTATTTTCCATGTTTGGAAACAGACCAAACTTGAAGATAAATAACACTGATTTCAAAGATATATTATTCTACGGCGTTTGCGCCGCGGTGTAAAACTTATAAAATTACCGAACTATTGCGAAATAGAAGATATGAATTACAGTCTTATGATAATTCCCGATGTGGCGTCGAGAGTAAGGACGTCGCCCTTTCCGGTACGTTTGTATCTGCCCTTTCCGATGGATGCGACAGGATTGACGATACCTTTCACTCCCTCTGTCATTGACCTGTAGGAACTTACCTCGTCATTGAGTGTCAGGCTCTTGCGTGTTCCTGTCGGGTTCAATGCCATGAGGATGGTCTCCTTGCCGTTGCTTCTTAGATAAACCATAGGGTAAGGCTGACTTTCATTGAAAACCGGAATGAACTTGCTGTCGGCCCAGAGCGCTTCGCTGCTCTTTCTTAGGGCGATGAGCTCGCGGGTCCAGTTTAGGATGGATTCGGGGTCCTTGTCCTGGGACTCCACTGTGATTTCACCCTTTGCGATAGGCTTCACTTTGCCTGCCTCGAAATTCTTTTTCCAGTCGAGATACTTCGGATAAGATGTTGCAGGTGACCACTCTGTGCAGACCGGGAGGTAGAGTTTGTCAGGAGAGCATGTGCTGAATCCTGCCGTCTCGCCGGAAGTCCACTGCATCGGAGTCCTGGCACCTGAACGCTCCTTGCCGTTATGGTTTGCACCCTCCACATTAGGCAGGTCCACGAGAGAACGCATACCGATTTCATCACCATAATAGAGAATAGGCATCGGCATTGTCAATACCCATGTCAGCATGACTTTCAGCTGGTCAGGGGTGTTGCGGGCTCCCATGTTGATTCTCAGGTGGTCGTGGTTGCCGGTGATTGTCGCGAAATATCCCATTGTCTCGGTACTCTCCAGGCAGTCTGTAAAGTAGTCATAGTACTCTTTAAGCATCTCTGCGGCAGTTGTCTTGCTGTCGATCTTGTTCTCAGGCCATGCATTGCCATAGAGGTCCTTGACTGAAGGCTGTCCGCCGTTCAGGGAGAAATAGCTTCCGCCGTCAGCCTGATGCTTTCTGTCGAAATACATGCGGCGGTTGTGTGCCTTCGTGCCGTTGAGGTCCATGTCAATGTTATAACCCGCTGCCAGACAGTATTTTGGAGAGCCCCACTCTGCCATCAGCACATGGTCAGGATAATTCTTGTCAGACCATTCGCGGATTTCCCTCCACAGATTCATGATTTCCTTCTTGTCCTTGTCATTCTTCACAAGGCTGTTTGCCATATCCACGCGGAATCCGTCGACACCCTTTCCGTACCAGAAAGCGATGATGTCCTTCAGCTCCTGGCGTACTGCCTTAGGGCCCGGTGCATCCACGCCCTGCTCCCATGGACGGGACGGGTCAGGATTCGCATAACCATAGTTGAGGGAAGGCTGGCAGGCATAGAAGTTCTTCATATAGAACTTGTTCCTCGGATACTCGCTCTTCATCCACTTACCGATGGTGTTTTGCATATAGTTAGGGTCCTTCAGCATTGTCTCCAGATCTCTCTCAGCCTTCGCATCCGGCAGGCGGTCAGACCATATATAATAGTCGGAATACTGGAGATTTGTGTCCTGGGAACTCTGGATGAACCAGGGGTGCTTGTCCGAAGTGTGGCCTGCAACCAGATCCAGCATCACTTTGATTCCCTTTGCGTGGGCCTTTTCTATAAGTTCGACCATGTCGTTGTTCGTGCCGAAGCGCGGATCGACGCGGTAAAAGTCAATGACATCGTAGCCGCCGTCAATCCATCCTGAGACGAAGAGGGGATTGAACCAGATAGCCCTTACTCCCAGACTCTCAATGTAGTCGAGTTCTGAGATGACTCCCCGGATATCTCCGATTCCGTTTCCGTCAGAATCCTTGTAAGAAGACGGATAGACCTGATAGATGACTCCGTCGCGGAGCCATTCCGGGCCTCTTGTCCATGTCTGTTCGAAACTTCCCGGTGCCGGCTGTGCTGACATCATCGCGCATCCTAGCATTGATGCGGCAAAAATTGCAAACTTTTTCATTTTATGAGTTATTGTGTATTAATGTTTTTGTTTCGCTATGTATTATGTGTTTCATGCGTCTCCTTTTGCAAAGATACGAAAAAAGATTCATAGCGGATATACCTGCCTGCATTGACATTGACTTTTCTCTTTTCTCTTTTCAATAAAGAATTGGTAATGTTGAGTAAAAAAACATAAAAGATTTCAAAATGGGATATTTTGTCTATCTTTCGAAAAATAAGATACAATAATTCTATACAGATATGAGAAGACTTGTTTTGATGGCCGTAATGGCATTGTTTTCTGTGATTCTGTCGGCACAAGTGAAGCATGGCAGCGAATTTGAAGTCGGTGCCGGAGTCTCAATTTATGGCATAACCGGCTATGTCGGTGGACTTTCCAGAAATGCAGGTCCGACAGCGTATCTTGGATATGGCTATAGGTTTCATGATAATTTCGATGCTTTGTTCCGCGCCTCCTACAAGAACGGCAATGTCAAGGGTTGGACACAACACAGCGAAAACCCGACATATGTCAATACCAAATGTAATCAGGTCGAAGGAATGCTCGGCGTCGATTATGTCATATTGCCAAGCAAACTGGTTCGTCCGTTTGTCGGTGCAGGAATCGGTGGCGGAGTATTGTTCAAGAAAATGGAAAACACGAGCTACAGCGATGCTTACGGCATAGTAGGACCACACTTTGGCGTTTCGATATGGCGCTTCCGTCTTTCGGTGGACCTGTGTTATGCCTTCGATGCCGAATATGGATTCGAGTCGGACATGTCGTCCAAGACATTTACCCTAGGCTTTCTGTTCTGACAGTCTCTAGTGCAAAGCACATTATTACACACAATGACATGAATCATTTTCATAAAAATGAATTCATGTCATTGTCGATTAAAGACTTGATATAATTCAGTGATATTTTTGCTTTAAACCATAAATATAAGAAGAAAAATCCTGTTTTCCGTACCATCTAAAACGTTTTCCCAGTACAAAGCGCCTCCACAAACACATTCTGTACTGGTTAAAACGTTTTCGCGGAACAAAATGCCCCAGCATTTCTACCTGAATCTTGTATGCCGACCAGTTTCTTAGTCTTTAAGATTCTTTTTTACAGTAACCATAAAACTGGTACTCAGCAGGCCATTTCCATATCTATAATTCAATGTTATGCGAGCTTTTCCTATCTTGCCGGGAGCAACCAAATTGAGGTCCTGATCGACTGTAGCGATCAGCGGATCGGCAGAAATAACTGTAATCTTGCTCTTGTCCAAGGTGAAATTCGTCTCAATGTCAGATTCGATGTTGATTTTTTTGGACAATGACAAAATCACCATATATGACGTTTTTTTCATCGTCATCTTGACATCATCAACTTCGACAGGACAGGTTGCAAATTTTCCCTCCAACATAGCCCGTATTTCGGCACTGCCGGCTGCGACAGCCGTCACCTTGCCTTCCGCATTCACGGTAGCGACACTCTCATTGGTACTTAACCATTTTATATTCTGATTTGTAGCATCACTTGGCTGCACATGCGGAATAAGAGAATATGTATCTCCGGCAGGCAATTTCAATGAAGACGGTTCTATAGAGATTCCGGTCACCGGAACTTCCTTTTTCTCTACAGTGATCTCACATGACGCGCTGAACTCACCGTCTTCGGTCTTTACTGTAACCGTGGCCTTTCCTGCCTTTCTTGCCTCCACATAACCCTTGCTGCCGCCCGATGTGCTGATCACGCTGACAACATCAAGATCACTGGTCCACCATTCCACATTTTTATTGGTCGCATTTGCAGGCTCTACCGTAGCTGTAAGTGTTCCTTTATCCCCTTCACGAAATGTCATAGACGCAGCACTCAACTTGACGCCCGTCACAGCGATAACCTTCTTGTTCACAGTCACCTTGCATGACGCACTGAATCCGCCGTCATTGGTCTTCACGGTTATCGTCGCCTTTCCTTCCCCGACAGCAGTCACGGGGCCCTCCTGACTTACGGTAGCCGCACTTTCATTATCGCTTTCCCACACGACACTCTTGTCCGTAGCATTCTCCGGCATCACGGTAGCAACCAGGGTCTCAGTCTCTCCTTCAATGAGAGTGGTCGATGTCTTGTTCAATCCGACTTTTGTCACCGACACGCTTTTATCCTTTTCCTTTTTGCAGGAATAGGTGATAATCAATGATATGCTCAGAAGGATTGTAAATAATGCAAAAAATTTATTTTTCATGGTTATTACTTTTTAACTCCGCCAAATGTAGGATTATCAGAGCCCCAATCCAAACAAATCATCTACGTAATTTTACGTATTTTTTGCTTTTCTATACGAAAAATCACCATATCCGTCCCAAATCCGACAAAATGCGCCCAAGTTCAGCGGTCTTTCGGCATCGCCTTCTCCTTAAGGAAATTTTTGTCATGTAAAATCATTAGTGTCCGGTAAAAAATCATAAAAGTTCTTTGAGAATATTGGAAGTTAGGTAGTTACAAAGGTTTTTAGTGTGCGCTGATTCCCACCCGAATCAGGCATCCAGTCAGATGCCATCGGCTATATGGCAGGTCAACTGACAATGGGGAAGTATCCTGACAAGATGCTCCGGCATTATGGATTTCGAAAAAAATACTTATCTTTCGGGGACAAAGATAATACTATGACTAAAGTTATAAGCGGAAAGGAACTTTCCATCAAACTGAAAGCGGAGATGGCTGCACAGGTCAGCACATTCCCTGAAAAATATGGCCGCGTGCCTCATCTGGTAGTGATTCTGGTAGGAGAAGATCCGGCAAGCCAGTCATACGTGAAAGGCAAGGCAAAGGCCTCCGAAGTGGTCGGAATACACAATACCACTATTCTGAAACCGGCTGACATCTCAGAGAAAGAACTGCTTGATCTGATAGCTGAACTCAATGCTGATGATACTGTCGATGGTATTCTGGTCCAGCTCCCGTTGCCTGACCATATCAATGAAGACAATGTGATCGCATCCATTTCCAAAGATAAGGATGTCGATGGATTCCATCCTCTCAATGTTGCCGCATTGTGGCAGAAACAGCCTTGCACAGTACCATGTACTCCTATGGGCATCATCAGGATGCTCGAGGAAGCAGGCGTGGAGATCAAGGGCAAGCGTGCTGTCGTAATAGGAAGAAGCCAGATTGTAGGTCTTCCTGTAGCCAAACTCCTTCTCGACAGAAATGCAACTGTCACCATCTGTCACAGCCGTACCGCAGACCTTCCTGCAGTAACACGTGAGGCAGAGATTCTGGTCGTTGCCATCGGCCGCAGCAAGTTCGTCACCAAGGATATGGTTACACCGGGCACAGTTGTCATTGACGTAGGTGTGAACCGCGATCCTGAAACGGGAAAACTCTGTGGAGACGTGGATTACGAGGCAGTTGCACCATTGGCATCAGTGATTACTCCTGTGCCTGGCGGTGTGGGTCCAATGACCATCACATGCCTTATGGAGAACACTATCGAACTTTTCCTCCGAAAGATGAACAAATAGAGTTTCAGGGGCGCTTGCAGGTAGTCGGCTGATTATCAGTCATTGCCGCCGCGCTTGTTGAAATCTCTGCGGATTGTTGATAACTTTTCCGCAGAAATTCCTTTGATAAGGAGTGACGATTTTATAATTTTGCAAACCATTTTCGGGAGTCCGAGGGTGGTTTGCAATTTTTAATATTTATAAATATGGATGTCTATAAGACTAACGGCTCCTACGAAGAGTACGATAGGGAAAAGCTGATGAGAGGTATTCACGAGGCCTACAAGTCTGCAGGTGAAGTGTGCCCGGAGGCTGTGGTGGTGTCAATTGTCGATAATCTGTACATATATGACAAGATTGCCAGCAAGGAAATTCGCCGACAGGTCGAGGAGTCATTGATGTCCATAAACAAGAAGGTCGCCGTCGCCTACATTGAAAAATTCGATGCCGGCATGGACCTCCGCAAGAAGCGCGATTTCATCCGAGACTACATCAAGGCTTCGAATGCCGCGACCGGTTCTAAGTTTGATGCCAATGCCAATGTCACCCGTAAGAATATCGTGACCCTCGGGCAGGAACTCTACAAGGAGAACAATATCAAGCAGAACCGCTATATAATGAAGGACAAGATCAAGGCGATGTATAGCAAGCGTCTGGCTGACCAGTATATCGAGGATCTTGAAAGTCACGTTCTTTACAAGCATGACGAGAGCGGCACACCGGGATATCCGTACTGCGTCGCCATTACCATGTACCCATTCCTTGAAAGCGGACTGAAGGAACTCGGCGGCGTGTCCGTGGCACCTACCGACCTCAAGTCATTCTGCGGTGAGTTCATAAATCTTGTCTATTCTATTTCGTCCCAGTTCATGGGTGCCGTGGCTACTCCTGAATTCCTGATGTACTTCGACTATTTCATCAGAAAGGACTACGGGGACAATTATCTCGAGCGTCTCGGTGAGGTGGTGGAAAACAATGTCAAGCAGCGCACCCTCGTGAAAGTCATTGACAATTATTTCCAGCAGGTTGTCCACTCTATGAACATGCCGGCCGGAAACCGCGGATACCAGACGGTCTTCTGGAACATAGGATATTTCGACAAACCGTATTTCCAGGGTGTGTTCGGAGATTTCCGTTTCCCTGACGGCACGGCTCCGAAGTGGGAGACATTGTCCTGGCTCCAGAAGCATTTCATGAACTGGTTCAACGAGGAGAGGAATGACTATATCCTTACTTTCCCAGTCGAGACCATGGCTCTCCTTACCGACGGCGGAGACGATTATGCGGACAAGGAATATGCTGACTTCACAGCTGAAATGTGGTCCAAGGGACATAGCTTCTTCTGCTACATTTCCAACAGTCCGGACAGCCTCTCAAGCTGCTGCCGTCTGCGTAACTCATTGAAAGACTTGGATAATACAGACGAGGAGCACAATCATACCACCCATCAGTATTCTATGGGAACCGCCTCCGTGGCTACCGGTTCGAAGTCAGTCATGACCATAAACCTGAACAGGCTTATCCAGATTGCTGCAAGGAAGTTCTTCAAGCAGACTCAGGGCATTGACATTCCTGAAGGACAGCCGCTTCCTTCGGATTTGAAATACGACAGGGGTGAGTTGTACAAGGTCATCGACGCGGAAATCAGCGAGATGACCGGTCGTGTCCACAAATACCAGACAGCTTTCAATGCTATCATTCTCGATTTCCTGAAGGCTGATATGCTCGATGTCTATAAGGCAGGTTTCATCGACATGCGCAAGCAGTATCTTACTGTCGGCGTCAATGGCCTTACAGATGCTGCCGAGTTCCTCGGTCTGGAGATTTCTCCGAATGAGGGATATCGTGAGTTTGTCAATACCATTCTCGAGACTATCAATATTTCCAACAGGAAGGACAAGACCCGCGAGACTATGTTCAATACTGAGTTCGTCCCGGGCGAGAACCTGTCAGGCAAGAACTATAAGTGGGACAAGAAGGACGGTTTCTTCGTTTCTCCAAAGCACAATATGTATAGTTCATACTTCTATAATCCTGAGGATGAGGGACTTTCCATGATTGACAAGTTCAAGCTCCATGGAGAGGATTATGTGAAGTATCTAGACGGCGGCTCGGCTCTCCACATGAACATTGCCGAGCATCTGAGCAAGGACCAGTACAGGCAGCTGCTCAATGTTGCAGCCCATTACGGTACGAATTATTTCACATTCAACTGCCGCAATACCGTCTGCAATGACTGCGGATATATCAGCAAGGATACATTGACAGTGTGCCCTAAGTGCGGAAGCAAGAATTTGGATTACCTCACCCGCGTCATCGGCTATCTGAAGAGGGTTTCTTCTTTCAGCGAGATGCGCCAGGAGGAGGCGGAGCACAGATATTACGCTGAGGATTGTCAATGATAAAGTACGTGCCGGAGATGACCAGTGTCGTGATGGAGGAAATTCCTGACAAGGTGACACTGGCTGTGGATATCTCGAATTGTACCGGACTGTGTGAAGGCTGCCATTCCCCGTTTCTCCGTACCGATATCGGACTGGAGCTGACGCCGGAAAGGGTAGAGTCAATGCTGGCAGACAATTTCGGTGTGAATTGTTTCCTTTTCCTCGGTGAAGGCAATGATCATCAGGCTCTTATGTCATTGGCTTCTTATATCCGATCATCGCATCCATCACTGGCCTTGGCCATTTATTCGGGAAGGGAAAAAGTCGAAGATGAGGTGTTTCAGGCTTTTGACTATGTCAAGGTAGGGCCTTATCGCCCTTCTTGCGGACCTCTGAACAATCCATCCACGAATCAGCGTCTGTATCACGTGATGCGCAAGTCTGCCTGCCTGCCTGCTTCCGGTGACTCCGGCTATGTCCTGGAGGACATCACCTCACGGTTCTGGCACAAAGGCATTGACCCTCTCCTTACTTCAAAATAGCCTTGATGGCTTTTGCCAGTCTTCCGTCAGGGTCGGAGAAGTGGTTTCCGGGGTTTATTTCGAAGTCGTGCGCGATTCCGGTCTTGTCGAGGAATGAAAGAACCTGCTCCGTGCAATCTCCCACTCGGCTCATGACGGGATGTTTCGTGTTGCTTTCGTTGTCGCCCAATGAAAGATATACATAATCAGGCTTTCTCAGGATCTTGTGAGTGTTCATGAAGTCGATGAAACCGGGGTACCAGAATGAGGCTGACCCGCATCCGACTCTGTGGAATACGTCTGTCTTCCATTGGCTCCAGAATGCGAACAGCCCTGCCAATGAATATCCTGCAATGGCATTGACAGAACTCGGGTGAGGCAGGCTTCTCTCCACTTCCGGCATTATCTCGTCCAGGAGTTTTCCGAGGTGTTCTTCAGCATTGCCGTTGAACATCGGCAGTCCCTTTCTGACTCCCGGTGCGGGCCATGGTGTCAGTTCGCCTTCGAAGTCGAAGTCGTGTATGGATACGAGGTTGAATTCAGGGCATCCCATTTCTCTGCACCTGTTCCATACGTTGTGCCCGTCTCCGGCTACCGAGTGGATATAAACCGTCGGGAGGCTTCTGTCAGCCGCGCCTTTCCATATTGTCGTTTTCATGTTTTCTCGTGTTGGGAATTGTGTCAGGTTTTTCGCCGCAAATTTCGAGCCTGCAAGTGGGCTGAACACTTGCAGGTATCATTGACCTTGGCGCGAAGAAAGGTGAACCTACAGGGCCCACATGTAAGTTCCATCCCAGTAGTCCTTGAACTCTATGGTCTTGACGGTCTTCTTCGATGTGAACACATGTTTTCTTACAGGTGTGTACCATTCGGCTTTCACATATACTGTCTTGCCGGTATATCTGTCCATGATAGGGAGGAATTCCCACATGCCGCCGATGCGCGGACCTGTAACCCACACTCTTTCCCCCGGAGCGTAAGTCTGGAATGTCGAATAGCCTTCGGACGGGCCTGTGTAAACGCAACCTTTAAAGTCGCGTCCGGCTCCTTCTCCCCATGCTCTAACCTGATACCAGCCGAGCTGATGTGCATGTGTGCATTTTTCTGCCACGTCGATAGCTTGTTCGATGGAGCAGATTTCCTTAGGGCAGATGGTCGTGGACGTCTTGCCTTTGATCAGACCGAGTGCCTCCATGAAACTCATGGCCTCCTCTGCGGCAGGGTTGATATCTTTCTTGTCAATGTATTTGTCCAGTCCATTATCGAATTCCGTATAGGCATAGACACCTTGGTCCTCGATGTAACGCAATGCCTTGTAGAGGATTGCAGCCACATCCTGACGGGTGGCCTTGTCGCTGTCCGAAGCTGATGCCGAAGGAATTTCGTTGATTCCGAGAGCAGCGCATTTTGCCACGAACTTGTCGCCTGACTGTTTCTTGCCGAGTTTGATTTCACGGTCGAGAAGTTCCTCTACCAGACGTACGGCGAGAGATCTTACCTGAAGCAATGTCGCCTGTACGGTATAGTCTTTTCCGAGTACTTCGTCATCCAAAAGATCGTCGCACAAAGCGAAGTTTACCGAACTCTGGAAAGCAGTGCTCATCTTGGAGTCTGACTTGTATGGAAGGATGAACGTTCCCGGTTGCGTTGTAGTGGTAAGTCTTGCCTCTGTTTCGAAACCTTCTGCCTGTTCGGCCATGGCCTTCCTGAAGTCTTCATAGTTCATTTCAGTTCCGGTCGCTTTCCATGCGACTTTTGTAAAGTGCTTCTGTTCATATCCTTCTGACATGCCGCACCAGATGCAGCTGTACCACCATACGTGCTGTCCGGCGGAGTTTTTGCCTATATATGCCTGGTCATTGGCCAGAGGCTGTTCGAATATGTGCTGCGGATAATCAAAATCCGTATATTTTATCTCGAAAGTATGCGCGGAGTTATGCTCGCATTTTCCGCAAGTTTTGCATGAATAATAGTATGACGTGAAATTCTTGCATGAATAATCCTTGCAAATGTAGTCAGGGCCCGCTACTTTTTCCGTGAAGACATGATGCGTGCAGAAAGGTCTCGCTGCATCGGCTCCGGCTTTCTGGGCGGAAAAGACGTCACCCTGATATGTCTTTATCGTGAACAATATCGGGTATGACCAGGTTCTCCAGGAAACCATTTTCATTACATTGTCGGCTTCTGATTCCGGAATGAATATCGTTGCCCTTTTATTCTGGCACAGGTAGCTGTGATACGGATGGTAAATCTGTGTTGAATGATCCCTGTCACCTTGATAGGCACTACAGATGGTTCTGATGAATTCCGTAGCGTCCACTTTCGGGCTCAGCCATACTTCGCGGATATTGTAAGTTCCTTGTATGGAGTTGTTTACATCACCTGCTGCGCAACTTTGGATGAATTCACTGTCAGTATCCACTATTATCTTGGTCACGCGCATGGTATTCTGTCCCTTGAATTCTCCCGGATCGTTGGCATAGAATCGCGGATCATACGAATCGTTGATGACAATCAGCGGCCAAGGATTGATATCAGGGCTGAGAGCATTGGCCTCGTCGATGGAGTAGGCCTTGCGGGACCTGCGGTAAGAGTCTTTGTTCAGTTCATAATCTGATTTCATGTTCAGCGCGGCTTCTCTGTCAGATCCGGCCCCGCCTTCTCCTACGAAAACCCTCGTCTCTATATCTATGAAATATGGGGTGCTGGGCTTCACGTCCGCCTCTTTGCCATTGACGGTAATCTTGATTCTGCTCCCGTCGATGCCATAGTCATTGTTCTTGAAATAATAGTCGGTCTGGTATTTCCCGCTCGGATTTATCATCACCTTGAATACGGCTTTGTAGTCGAATCCGTCCCTGAACAGCATCTCTCCGCTGTCTTTCTCCACGAAATCGCCTATATAGTCCGCTTCAATTAGTTGGATTTCCCCGCTCGGCGCAAGATCCCCATACTCGGTAGTCGCCGAAGTCGGCTGCACCTCACGAGCGTCAAAAAGGTCCGTTCCCGGTTTCGGGACCGGAATGACCAGGTCAATGCTTTTGATTTTTGGTTTGTCTTGGGCCAATGTCGTCAGCGGCAGTAAGATGGCCGCCACTGACAACATTGTCATAATCACATATTTGGCTGTTTCTTTCGTAGTCATAGGGTGTCGTTTTTATTCGGTATCTACAAATTCAAGTCCTGCAGGATATACATACTGGTTGTTCTCCCATTTGACCTGCATGTAAGGGCAGGTCATCATGTCCGGGTAAATTTCCATAAGGAAGTCATCCTTCAGTTTGGAATTCAATTTCAAGTTCTTGAGGCTCTTGCAATTGTCGAATGTGAATTCTCCGATTTCCAAAACGTGTGAAAGGTCGAGGGAAACCACACCGCTGTCGGAAAATACATGGCTGCCGACTTTGGTTACACTGGCAGGAATGTTTATGGTAGTGAGTTTTGTGCAGTTCTCAAATGTTCCGTCTTTGATTTCCGTAAGGTTCTCGGGCAGAGTCACGCTCGTGAGATTTGTACAGCCGCTGAACATCTCATAACTTGTAAGTCCCACATAACGAGGAAGTTTGATGCTCTGGAGGCTGGTGCAGTTCTGGAAACATCCATGCAGTTCATCTATCTTGTCGCTCTCGAAAACGACTTTCTTCAGATTCTTGCAACCATAAAAAGCTGAACCCTGAATGATTTTCACCGATGCCGGAATCACAATCTCGCTGATGTCGGTCTCCCTGAGTGCGGCGTTCGATATTTCTGTCAATGTTGACGGCAGTTTGATGGATTTTATAGGTTTACCCCAGAAAATATCACCGCGCATTTCCGTGACAGGGATTCTCTTGCCTTTGTAATTGATATAGTCGGGCATGACGATGTCCTTGCCTGCTACAGCGGTGTTCACGGCCTCGGAAGCGAAGGCAAAACCCTTGCTTGCGTGGACTATGTAGATGATGCCGCCGATGTCAACGGTTGCTCCGGAAGCGTTCTCGCTTACGATGGTTCCGCTCTGGCTTGATCCCGAAGTGGAGATGCTTTGTTTTACAGGTTTCGGATCCCATTTGGTCATAGTTACCTTGGTAGCGTTCTCATATCCGCCATGTTTCTGGAAATACTCCTTTGTCTCGTCATTGATGAGTCCTTTGACAGTGAAAAACGGTGATATTGAGCTCTTTATGAGAGTCTTATACTTATCGCCCTCGAGAATGGACGCGATCTTGTCGTGCAATCCGTTTATGACCCATTGAGGAGATTCGCTGCCGTACTCGCTTCTGGCTTCTGCCATCAATTCTACAAGTTTGTTCAACTCGTTGGCACGTGCATAGAGTTCTCCTTCCACATTTTCATATCGCGCGTGTGCCGGAGTAAGAGTCTTGAAATATCCGTTTTTGAAGCAGTCATCCAGCAGGAGGAACTCATCCACCAGACTCTTATTGTTCAAGTTGAAGATGTTCGGCTGTTTTTCGGACCAGTTCACTTGGGCATCAGGGCTCTGGGGCGGCATGCTTGGTTTTACCGTAAGTGTTCCGTATGCTGCCTCCACAGGATATCCGAGCGGAGCGAAAAGTGCCGTGTGCTCATTTGGAAGTTTTACTGTAGGTGCCTCATCTTCCATTTCAGGAACATTTCCCATCGTTGCATCGTACTGCTTCTGAAGTGCCTTGTCCCTGTCGGAAGTCTTGCTTGCGGCGGGCTTCTGTGTGGTCGGTTTTTGTGTAGTCGGCTTGCTGCCGGTTGTCTGGTTCTTGACAGACTGGGTCGTCTTTACGATTTGTTTGCCGATTTTGTCTCCGAGGCTTTTGAGGCCGTCTTTAAATGACTGGGCATCTGTACTTGGCATACTCACGAGGAATGCC
>FR890607.1:14376-27807 GCA_000435075.1 Bacteroides sp. CAG:770
GGAATGCCGTGCATAGGATAAGAATGTTTGGGGTTTTCATGTGTGTTGTTTGCGTTTTTGTTGCAGTTTTATCCGCATTGACAAATCTACGAAAAAAATTGGAACTGCTCTACTGTAACGATGAAAATCTGATGTTTGCCAGTCTGGCATCGAACAGAAGGCAAACGGCATTCAGGCTGCGGGCGGATTTGCTTGACAGACTGAGAGTTAAGGGAAAGAAAGAAAACAGAAGCCGATAACCTCACCAAGGTTGATATGTCAAATTACGAATCGTTCTTAAAATCACTTGAATGAAAGAGATCCTGAAAACAGTATGGGCTCTTTTTTTTATTCCACGAGCCATTATAATTCAATATTTTGCCTATATTTGCGGCCGTATCAAGAAAGAATGCAATGGCTGATGTGCAGAAGAACGAGATAGTCCGTTACCGAGATGGGGATCGAGTGGCCTTTGAGGCGCTTTACCAGAGGTATTGGCGTAAAGTGCTTTCTTTCACGCGACTGTACATCAAGGACTCTTATGAACAAGAAGAAGTTGTGCAGCAGGTGTTCATCAGACTATGGGAGAACCGGACAAAGGTCGATGCTAGCAAAGACTTTGACGGATTCCTTTTCATTGTTACACGCAATCTCATATTCAACCGTGCGCGGCATTCCTTTACTGCCGAATCGCTTGCTGACTTCATCGACGGAGCCGGCCCGGAGTTTTATCATGACATAGAGGGAGGTATTGATGCCGGATTTCTTCGTGAGGCTGTTGATCGACTTGTCACGGAATTGCCGCCGAGGCAGAGAGAGGCCTTTGTTCTAAGCCGGCGTGACGGAATGTCCATAAGGGAGATTGCCGGAGTTATGGGAATAACAGAGAAGGGCGTGCAACGCAATATAAACCTCGCCCTAAAGTTTCTTAAGACTAACCTGCCTCTCTTCCTCATATTCATAAATCTTTAATTTTTTTCTTGAAAACTGCTGTTCCGATGTGGTGCAGCACTTTCTTTTTGTGTATTTATGTCTGTTTAGAACATTTGTATCAACTCCTTGATAGACATAATATGGATTTCGACGAATATACAAGAAAGCAATGGAACTCCGCTACTGTGGAAAACTCTGCTGACGAGGCTATCGGCAAGCGGGTGTGGAAGAATATTGACAGGCGTCTATTCCGTTACCGGACAATATGGAAATGGCTTGCCGGTGCTATGGCGACGGCAGCCTGTCTCACTGCCTTTGGAATGTTCCTCTGGTCGGACAGAGATGCCGCGCAGAAAGAACTTGTCCCACAGCAGATTGTCTACTTGGCTGAGGCGAACGACTGTCTGGAGCTTCCTGACGGCTCACGTGTCTGGCTTGATGCCGGCAGTTCGGTCACCTATCCGGAGGATATGACGAATTCTCGCGTTGTCTCACTCTCCGGAAATGCTGTATTTGATGTGACTAAGAAGGAAAGTGGACAGAACTTCATCGTCAAGTTGTACGATTCTTACATCGAAGTGAAGGGCACCTCATTCTCCGTGAACTGGAGTGGGGACGACATCGTTTATGTTACGCTTTATTCTGGTGCCGTTGATTTCGTCGCGGAGACAACCGGGCAGAAAGTCTCTCTCACTCCGTCAAACCGTCTTGCCTTCAGTCCGGCGGCTTCTACAATCAGCATGGCACCGTTTTTCAATGGGATTTCATGGAAAGACGGAAACTATATCATAGAGAACGCATCGCTTGGAGACATTGTCGAATTTATCCGCTGGAACTGGTCAATTAATGTCACAACGGAACCATCAGTCGGGAACGGGCAGCGGGTGAACGGCAAAATAATGCACTCAGAGACACCTGGAAGTGTGCTGGACAAACTCTGTTTCATGCTCAATCTTGATTATGACAAGAGCGGGGATAACTACCTGATTCATAAATAATCCAATATATTATTACTGATAACCTCAAAATTATGACAGTAAAATCAAACCACATCCGCGTCCTCAGGGCGCTGGCTGTTGCCATTCTATCGTTTGCCTCGTGCCTTGTGACAGCGGCACAGGTAAGTCTGCGAGGACAAATGACGGTGGAACAGGCAATCTTACAGATTCAGAAGGAGACTGACTATTCTTTCTTTTACAATTCTACTGACCTTATAGGAATTGGAAGCCGGAATATTAATGTCTCCGGAGCGATAGAGACGGTTCTTGAAAGTCTCTTTACTGGAACAGCAATCACATGGCGTGTCCAGAACAAGGAAATCGTGCTCAAGAAAAATTTCGGTGAGCAGAAGAAAGACGATGACAAACGCTCGGTGAAGGGAATTGTTATTGATGAAGTGGACAGGACTCCGCTCATCGGGGCAACGGTTCTTGTCAAGGGCTCCGATAATGTCGCAATCACGGACATTGACGGAAAGTTCACAATTGACGGCTGTGACAACAGCACGGTCCTTGACGTTTCGTATGTCGGTTATCACCCACGCGAATTCCGTGTCGGAAACCTCGGAGAGCTTGAGGTTACTCTTACTTCAGCCAATGAACTTGAAGGAGTCATAGTCGTTGGCGCCGGAACGCAGAAGAAGGTCTCCGTGACAGGTTCAATCGTCGCTATAAAGGGTGATGCTCTCAAGGCACCGTCCTCCTCCTTGACCAACAACCTCGCGGGGAAACTCTCAGGAGTTATAGCCGTCACCAATAGTGGTGAACCTGGTTCTTCCTCGCAGTTCTACATACGTGGCATAAGCACATTCGGAGGTCGCTCCACGCCACTAATCCTTCTCGACGGCGTGGAAATCTCGGCCGGAGACCTCGACAACCTGCCGGCCGAGTCGATTGAGAACTTCTCCATTCTCAAGGATGCTTCGGCCACGGCGATTTACGGCGCGAGGGGAGCGAATGGAGTCATGATAATCACGACAAAGTCTGGAAAGGAAAACACAAAGGCGAAGGTTAACGCTTCCGTCGAGCAATCTTTCCTCCAACCTGTGAGAGTGGTAGAATATGCCAATGGACCGACTTACATGAAAACCTACAATGAGGCGCTCTTGAGCCGAAATCAGTCGGCCACGCCTCGTTACAGCGAGGCGCAGATTGCCAATACCGCAAGCGGAATAAACCCGTATGTCTATCCGAATGTCGACTGGTATGACCTGATGTTCAAGAAGTTCACGATGAGCCAGAGAGCGAATGTCAACATTTCGGGCGGCGGTTCAGCGCTGACATATTACATGAGCCTTCAGATGAACCATGACGGTGGACTACTCAACACGCCGAAGGCATATTCCTATGACAACAACTACAACCGATGGGCATACACATTCCAGAACAATATCGGCTACAAGATTACGCAATATACGAAGATTGACCTGAGGATGAACGCGCAGATTTCAAACATGAAGTCTCCGAACGTCAACTCCAGTGACATTTTCTACCAGATTTTCAAGAATACCCCAGTGTCTTTCCCCGCGACTTTCCCTGCCGAGGAGGGAGACAAGCATATCCGTTTCGGCTCAGCGATAATGTCTGCGGGACGTTACTACACGAACCCGTATGCGCATATGCTCAATACCTATAGGGAAAATCGGACCAACAAGCTGAACATTTCCCTTAACCTCGATCAGAAGTTCGACTTCATCACCGAGGGACTCTCGCTCACGGCTCTCGTGAACTTCAACAACTACTCGCAGAACTATTTCACCCGGAGCCTCACCCCGTACTTCTATGCCGTCGATATGGCTAGCGTCTCGGAGGAGTTTCCTGAACAGTATAGTACGACAAAGCTTCAGGAGGGAACGGAGTACATCTCGCAATCGGACGTGACTCGCTATAGTGATAATGTATTCTACCTTGATGCGAGGCTCAACTATGCGCGCTCGTTCGGAAAACACAATGTGACGGCCATGGCGATGTACATGATGCGTCAGTACATCAACTCCGTGCTTCCGCAGCGCAATCAGGGATTTTCCGGCCGTGCGACCTACGACTATGACAATCGTTACCTCGCCGAGTTTAACTTCGGCTACAATGGTACGGAGCGTCTGGAGGCGGGTAAGCGCTATGAATTCTTTCCGGCGATGTCGCTCGGATGGGTGGCGAGCAACGAGAAATTCTGGACTCCTATAATCGATGTCGTGAACTATTTCAAGCTGAGGTCGTCATATGGACTTGTCGGAAGCGACGAGACCGGGCTCTACGCCGGCGCGCCTCATTATCTCTATCTCAGTAATGTCAACATGTATGGTGGAGGAAACTTCGAGTCGGGTGTCACCGGAGGCTTCAGTCAGCAGGGCCCTATGGTGAACTCGTATCCGGTTTCCAATGCCAGCTGGGAGAGGGCGACCGAGTTTGACATCGGCGTGGACCTTCAGCTTTTCAAACAGTTCAACTTCACATTCGACTGGTTCAGTAGCAAGCGCGACCGTATTCTTATGAAGAGGGCATCGTTCCCGTCGGTGCTCGGCTATCAGAACGCGATTCCTTGGGCGAACGTCGGAAAGGTCGACAATATGGGCTTCGAGTTCAGCGCAAATTGGACCAAACAGATAAACAAGGACTGGTTTGTAGACGCGAGGGTTAATTGGACATATTCGAAAAACAAGTATGTCTATGTAGACGAACCGGACTATCCTTACGTTTGGCAGACACAGACTGGAAAGCCGCTTGACGCGATGAGGGGATATATCGCTGACGGGCTCTTCGAAAGCCAGGCGGAGATTGACGCGAGCCCGGACCAGAGCATCTTCGGCAGCACCATCATGCCTGGTGACATCCGCTACCGGGACATCAATGGTGATAACAAGATTACTGCC
Source organism: Bacteroides sp. CAG:770 (assembly GCA_000435075.1). GTDB lineage: Bacteria > Bacteroidota > Bacteroidia > Bacteroidales > UBA932 > Cryptobacteroides. Next base: position 19,157 of record FR890607.1, read on the forward strand.
GAGGATCAGGTCATGCTCTCGCCTTACGGAAATATGCCGAGAATCCAGTACGGCTTCGGAATCAGCATGCAGTGGAAGGATCTCGACGTGAGTGTATTCTTCAACGGCTCCGCGAAGAGAAACATAATGCTCACAGGGATGTATCCATTCTGCGCGAACGATTCCAATGACAACAACCTGATGAAGTGGATTGCGGACAGTCACTGGAGCGAGGGCGCTGACAACTCAAATGTCCTCTATCCTCGTCTCGGAACGCTTTCTACTCAAATTTCCAACAATAACCAGCCGAGCAGTTGGTGGATGAGGAATGGTAGTTTCCTCCGCTTCAAGACTCTGGAGATAGGCTACAGGCTAAAGTGGTTTAGACTTTATTTCAGTGCAGATAATCTTGCCGTGTGGTCGAAGTTCAAGTATTGGGATCCGGAGCTCAGCTTCAATACCTACCCGCTCCAGCGGACATTTAACATCGGCCTGCAGTTCAATTTGTAAAATCATAGTCATGAAAATCAATATAAGAAGAATATTGTCCGCGTTTGCGGTAATTGCCGTGGCTTCCTGCCGTTACCTTGATGTCGTTCCTCCGGAGCAGCCGGATCTCGATGACATGATGGTCGATGAAGCGACCACGACAAAGATGCTCTATTCCTGCTACTCCTATGCGCAGAATAATGCGAGCATGCAGCTTTCGTCAAACCTCGATATGCGTGCCGATGAATACGTAACCCCTCAGGAATGGGAAAACTACGGTTCAAGGGTACAGTGGGGTGCCATAACTCCGTCTTCCATAAACTGGGACAACGGATATGTTTGGAAAATATGGTATGACGGAATCGGCTACTGCAACCTTTTCCTCAAACTGATTGACGAACACAATCCACAGCTCAATCCGAACATGCGCGAGCAGTTCATCTGTGAGGTCAAGTTCCTCAAGGCCTACTACCATCTGCGACTTCTTTCGCTCTTCGGGCCGATTCCGATTGTTGACAAGTTCATCGATTCGAATGCGCCTAAGTCAGAATTTCCGGGACGTTCTCATTTTGACTACTGCGTGAAGTATATTTGTGACCTGTTTGACGAGGCTGCTGAAGGGCTGCCTATAAGTTATACAAACTCATCGTTTTACGGTCGCGCCACATCTGTCGCGTGTAAGGCTATGAAGGCGAGGGCGCTCGTACTTGCGGCATCTCCTCTGTGGAACGGAAGTTTTCCGGATAGGGCATGGAAGAATATCGCGTATGATACTCCGGGCTACGGAAAGGAACTCGTGAGTCATGAGTTTGATAGGAAGAAATGGGAAAAGGCACGCGACGCCATGGCGGAGGCAGTCAAGGCTGCGGAGGCCGCTGGAGCGGAGTTGTTCTCGCTTGAGGATTCCGAGACTCTGCGCGAGAACCAGAAAATCGGTCTTCCTGTGATTCCGGGGCTTGGTTCGGACGCTGAGGCGGAGGCTTTTCGGAAGCAGGTAGTACTCATGAGATATGTGATGTGCTCCTCTCCGAATGACGGTAACAAAGAGACTGTCTGGGGATTTGTAGTGCAGGGCGGCTCCGATGACAACAGTACCTTTATGTCCTCTCTTCCTCATTGGGTGCTCAGAAACGATACTGGTGCTAATGTAGGTGGCTGGTGCGGACTCTCGCCGACACTCTACACCGTGGAGCATTTCTTCACTCAGAACGGCTTCCTTCCCGAAGACGATCCGTCTTTCTGGCCAGAATCGGAGTACCACACCTCCGCTGGGCTCACGAATCCTGACATAACGAAGATCAATGTCCGCCGCGAGCCGCGCTATTATGCCGCAATATCATTTGACGGAGACGAATATTCGACGAAGATTGCAGCGGGAAATCCGCTCTATTGTGAAATGAGGAACAACACGAAGACCGGTTATGACGCTGCCATTTGGGGCACGAGAAACTATGTCGTGACGGGCTGGCTCAACAAGAAGTGGGTTCATCCGAACTTCCAGTATGCCGGTACGGGCTGGAGCAACAACTACGCCTCCTGTAAAACTCCTTTCCCGATTATCCGCCTTGCGGAGATGTATCTTTCGCTCGCTGAGTGCGAAGCGCAATGCGGCAACGATGCTGAGGCCATAGTTTATATGAACAAGGTACGCAAACGCGCAGGCATAACCCCGTGGACTGAGGCTCTGCTTGCGGAGAAGGGCAAGACCGCGCTTCAAGCCGTGATGGACGAGCGCTTTGTCGAGTGCTACCTTGAGGGATACCGTTACTACGACCTGCGTCGCTATCTTCAGGGACGCGAGAGGCTTTCCTCCGGCAATTGGAAAGGACTCAATGCAGTCCAGACCTCACCGTCCTTCGCCTCATTCAACGAAGTGGTTGATATAAGCCAGCCGTTCAGCTGGAACGACAGGATGCTCCTGCTGCCGGTCTCAAACAATGAGGTCTATTCCAATCCTAACATGGTCCAGGCTCCTGGATATTGATGAGAGAACATTGAAACGAATAACAGCGATGAAAAGAATATTATTAGTAATCACCACATTATGCGCACTGCTCCTCCTCTCCTGCAATGAGGACTACAAGCTCTTCCCAGATAAGTACAACCGCATCCTTTCGCTCAAGAACAGCGGTGTGAGGGAGCTGCGCAGCGGAAACACCGTCAAGGAATACAAGGACTCGATTCTTGTCCTCAAGGGCGGTGGCAACCCCGACAACGACGCATTCGCGAGGATTGAGGTCATGGAACTCGGAAAGGCGTGTGAGACTTTCGGGTATGAGGGCGGGAGCATTGAGATAATTGCTTCGGAGTCATATTCGATAAGTGGCGGGGACGACATTGTCCTCGAAGGCAGTACGCGCAGCCGCTATATCCCAATAACTTTCTCTCCCGAAAACATTTATCGTCAGGCCCTGAAAGCTAAGGGCAAGACACTTGTGCTTCCGGTGGTTCTCCGCAGTGAAACTGACACTGTGAACACCTCAAGCAGCACGATTCTCTGGAAGTTTGACATCAACGGGCCGAAGGTCGTCTGGCCGGACCTCTCCGACATCAGCGAGGAGATTTCTCTGAGGGAGATAGATTGTGACATAGAGGCCAAGGTCGAGTACAGCGAAAGCAATCTCTCCCCCTTTGTCGGAAAGATTGTTAGGGGAGGGCTTGAGACGCTGGTGGATGAGTACAACAGCAAGAATTCCACTTCCTACAAACTGCTTCCTGAGTCTTCGTGGTCTTTTGACGGTGTTGACGTCGAAGCCAAAAAGGAAATAGTGAAAGGCAGGCTGCATCTGAGCCGTGAAGGTCTGAACTCTGACGAGACCTATCTTCTTCCGCTAAAGTTTGACGCCGCCTCATTCCCGGTCGGAGTCTCAGAGGAGGTCCGCTATCTTGTTGTTACCAATCCGAAGTATGTCTACCGTCCAGTTGACCGCAAGGACTGGAAACTCCTCTATGTCAATTCACAGGAACATTGGTATGGGGCAACGCTTGATTTGCAGTGGTTTGCCACTTATGCCTTTGACGGAAGACCGGAGACCACATGGGGAACGCAATGGAATGGTGACAGCTCCAATCCGTCATGGGATGACTATGAGTATGACCCTGCCGACAAGAACCTGCATTCGATTGTTCCTACTCTGTTCCAGGGAAATCGTGAGGTCCCTAATATCATTATGGTGATTGATCTAGGACGCGAATACAATCTCGGCGGCGCAGGAATCCTGCAATCGACCAAACCTCAGGAGCAGAAGGTTAAGAGATGCGAGGTTTATGCGGAGTCGGCCTTCGAATTTAAGACCGTGCGGGAAGGTGGCACCATCGCAAATTATAACACTCTCGATGAAGGAAATGATTGGAAGTTTTTCACTACCATCGAGGTGGACCGGCCGGTCAAGGAATATTGGTCGCATGTGCAGACAGCGGTGAAGGGGCGCTATGTGAAGATACGTCCGATTGAACTTTTCCCGGGTCTTGATCCGAAGGCCGTGAACATCGCCGAGTTCTATGTCAGCGAGCTTGTGTCCATCGATGGCTATCCGGTAAAATGAAAAAACCGAATAAAGTGCCTTTGATTGAGAAGAATAACACATAATAACATCTAATGTGGAATAATGCGAAAGAAGTAAACATACAATGAAGATTTTAAGAACATTTTTGAGTAAGGTGCTCTTGTGTACAGTGGCACTGCACCTTGCTATTGCCGCTGGAGGAACGGTTCTTCTTGCCGGCTGCACGAGAGAAAATGATGGCTCCGACAATACCAAACCGGTGGACAAGCCTTCCGTAGAGGATGGGCAGGGTGGCTATCTCTTCGCGCACATGACGAACGCGAACTACGGCTCGCTGTTCTACTCGATTTCCCGTGACGGGCTCAGTTGGAAGACGCTGAATGGTGGTAAGGTTATTCTTGAGAGCTATTATGGCCATCCTGACATCTGCGAGGGACCGGACGTGTTCGGGAAGGCTGACAGAAGGTGGTATATGATAGGAGTGGTGCGTGGATCATCGAAAGAGTCGTTGGTGCTCTGGCACACGACAGACCTCGTCGTATGGAAGAATAAAGTTCTCGACGGTGAGAAGTTTGTCGTGGATCATCTCGGCGTATATAATGAGATCCCGTTCGTGGGAGCGCCGAAAATGTTCTATGATGAGGACAGTCACCAGTTCATCATCACTTGGCATGCCGGCGAGTATTACAGGAAAAGGCAGGAGGCTAAGACCAATGAAGAGCTTGCCATGTACGATAGAAAAAATTGGGAGACCATGAAGACCTGCTATATTCTGACCGAGGATTTCGTGAATTTTACGAGGCCGAAACGCCTCTTCGCGGCCCAGGATGGCGGTGACCTTGCCCCTATTTATTTTACCGGTGCTGATTCCGACATCTCACTCATTGATGTGATAATAAGAAAGTTCAACGGTAAGTATTATGCCATTATGAAGGACGAACGCTGGGAGGACAAGGCTCCTAAAACCCACAAGTCCATAAGGATTGCCTCGTCGGACAATCTGCTCGGCCCTTACTCCAACCCCGGGCCTTCCGTAAGTCCGAACTGGCGCGAAGCCCCGATTATAATCCGCACTCCTGAGGGCAAATTTAGGCTCTACTACGAGAATTATGGCGAGCATGTCTATGAGATGCGTGAGGCCTCGGCGATTCAAGGCGCACCGTGGAAGGATGCGACCAGCTTCTATCCTCCGAAAGACGGCCGCCACGGCTGCATCATCCATGTCGATGAGGAAACTTACCGGAACATCGAAAAAAGCTATAAGTAGTAATTCGAATCATCTCTCTTGTTGAGAATAAGCTGAATATCAAGAATATATGAAGAAAATATATCCCATATTCCTCGTCTTCGCACTCATCGTGTCATGCACCTCTCGTCAGCCGCAGGCAGTGAAGCCTCCTCTTATGGGCTGGAGCTCGTGGAATGCCTATATGGTCGATATTTCCGACTCCATAATCATTCATCAGGCCAACCTTATCGTCAAACGTGGACTTAAGGACGCCGGTTACGGAAACGTCAACATCGATGACGGATTTTTCGGCTACCGCGACGAGCGTGGTTATATGATTCCGCATCCGCAGAGGTTTCCGGGTGGCTCAGCGCAGATGCGCTCCATCTCCGACCACATCCACGCTCTCGGCCTGAAGGCCGGAATCTATTCCGACGCCGGAGACAACACCTGCGGGTCGAGCTACAACAAGGACCTGAACGGAATTGGTGCGGGTCTCTGGATGCACGATGTTCAGGACGCTGACCAGTATTTCAACAACTGGAACTTCGACTTCATCAAGATTGACTACTGCGGTGGCATTCATCGCCGTCTTGAGGAAAGGAACCGCTATGAGGAAATCCGTCAGGTGATTGACAGTGTGGCTGGCAGGCACATCGACATCAATGTATGCCGCTGGGATTATCCGGGGACATGGGTTGGGAATCTTGCAGACTCGTGGCGGATTTCGGAGGACATACGTCCTATCTGGTCTTCGGTCCGGCACATCGTGGAGAAAAATCTCTATCTGTCAGCTTATGCGCATGACGGGCACTACAACGACATGGATATGCTCGCGGTAGGCTACAACATCAAGCCTTCTCCGTTCTGGGAGGACGGGCTCGGACTTAGCTATGCCGAGGAGGAGGCGCATTTCGGGATGTGGTGCATAATGAGCTCACCGCTGCTTCTGGGCTGTGACATAGAGTACATTCCGGAGGAGACTATGCGGATAATCACCAATCCGGAGTTGATTGCCGTGAATCAGGACCCGCTCGGGCTTCAGGCCCATGTGGTTCAGCACGAAGGTGAGACATATGTCTTCGCGAAGGATATCCTGCGTCGCCACGGAGGTGCGAGGGCCGTCGCGCTCTATAACCCTTCGGACTCGGCTGCCTCGTTCAGCGTGCCGGCCGACGTGCTGGAGTTCGCCGGGGAGATGAAGTTGCGCGACCTCAACCTGCGAGCCGACCTTGCGTCGTGCAGAGTCATAGAGATGACACTTCAACCTCACACAGCGAAGATTCTTAAGGTAGAGGGTGAGCGGATTGAACCTGTCCTCTATGAGGCGGAGTGGGGCTATTGTCCGGACTTTACCGCAATACGCGGGACGGGCGTGAAGTACATCCCTGTCGAGGGGGCTTCCGGACGCGCCGTGGCGACGAACCTCGGAGACTCCCCGACGAATTATCTCGAATGGGCAGACGTCTTCAGCCTCAAGGGCGGGAAATACAGAATCTCCGTTCGGTTTTCCTCGCCGGAAGCGGTTGATTTTGATTTGGTTGTAAACGGAAAGGCGCATCACGCATCGGTTGCCGCGACGGATTCCGCATTCGTGGAGATTCCGTTCGAGGTGGAGTTCCTCAAGGGGGAGAATGATGTTCGCATATCAGGCGTGACATCATCGAAGGTGGCCTTGGACTGCCTGAAGGTTACAAAACTATAATAATTTAAAGAGATTGATTTACAGAACATGACATTTAGGAAACTCCTCTTCTGCGCTTCAACGCTCTTTATCGCGTTCTCGTCTTTAGTTAGGGGCCAAGAATATTCGGTAACATCGCCGGACGGTCGCATAAATGCCGTTGTGGCTGTCGGTGACAATGTTAAATATTCGGTTTCTTACGAGACCAACCCTTTTGGGTCAGCCTCCTAAGGAAAGCAGGCGTTCCCGTCAAGGAGATACCGCATGAGACAGGTGGTCATCATTGGGGCCAATGGCAGGATTTTCCGGCTTCGATGTTCGAGTGGATTGCATCGTTTCATGCAGAGTAATTGCTGCGTATATGTTACATAACTGCGGGACCGGATTGCGAAATATGTAGTGAATGGTTAGATTTGTGTAGGAATATCGTATATATAATATTTATTACATAGATTTGCTTCAAATGAAAATTAGACACATCCTATTTTGCGCGACGGCCCTATTCTCCGCATTCCTCTATTCTGCTAATGGCAATGTGATTTCAATGACGACGGATGGCGACCATCGTCCCTCCGCTAGGATTACGGAGTTCAGGCCCGGAGAGTTGTGGAAAGATACTGATGGCGTGGCAATAAACGCGCATGGAGGCGGAATCATGTTCCATGGTGGAAAGTATTGGTGGTACGGCGAGTACAAGACGGAGGGGGAGGCCGGCAATCTGGCTCAAGTGGGAGTCAGTTGTTATTCTTCTGATGATCTTTACAATTGGAAGAATGAGGGCATAGCATTGGCCGTAAGCGATGAACCTGGTTCCGACATTGAACGGGGCTGCATTCTTGAACGTCCGAAGGTCATCTATAATGCCCTTACGGGCAAGTTCGTGATGTGGTTCCATCTGGAGTTGAAGGGAAGCGGTTATTCAAGTGCGCGCAGTGGAATTGCGGTAGCGGATAGGCCGGAAGGCCCTTTTTCCTTTGTACGCAGCACCAGAGCTGTTCCCGGCAAATGGCCGTTCAACAAGGACGAGTTCCCTGATGAAAAGGGCTTTCTTGCCAGAGATTTCGAGTCTGGGCAAATGTCCCGTGATATGACCCTATTTGTCGATGACGACGGCAAGGCATATCAGCTGTCCGCCTCGGAGGATAACTGGACGCTGCATATAGCTGAACTGACGGATGACTATTTGGACTACACCGGAAAATATGTGCGCGTGTTCCCGGATCGTCTCATGGAGGCTCCTGCTATATTCAAAAAAGACGGAACCTACTATTTTATGGGGTCGGGATGCACAGGTTGGACTCCCAATGCGGCCCGTAGTGCGTCCGCACCGTCAATATGGGGACCATGGACTGAGCTCGGAAACCCGTGCGAGGGGGAAGGCTCTCAGCTGACCTTCAATTCCCAGAGCACCTTCATACTGCCGGTTGCCGGCAAGGCGAACACCTTCATCTATATGGGTGATAGATGGAATCCGAAGAATGCCATTGACGGGCGCTACGTTTGGCTACCGATTGAATTTGACGGTGACCGTTTCAAGATTCACTGGCGTGACAGTTGGGGATTCTAAAACGAACTTCCACCGATGAAGCCGCGGAGGAGGCGGTTGTCGCTGGTCGGCTTGCTGTTAGTCGGCTTGCTGCCTGTCGTCTGGTTCTTGACAGACTGGGTCGTCTTTACGATTTGTATGCCGATTTTGTCTCCGAGGCTTTTGAGACCGTCTTTAAATGACTGGGCATCTGTACTTGGAATACTCACGAGGAATGCC
>FR890607.1:27837-29779 GCA_000435075.1 Bacteroides sp. CAG:770
CGAGGAATGCCGTGCATAGGATAAGAATGTTTGGGGTTTTCATTTGTGTTGTTTGCGTTTTTTATGCGGTTTTATTCGCATCGCCAAATCTGCGAAAAAATCGGAACTACTCTACTATAACGATGAAAAATCGGGTGTTGATGTTCTTGTCATGGGGTAATCCGGATAAAATTACGTATGAGGATTATGCCGGGAAGATCAATGACAAAAAAGCCTCGACTGAATTGACAGACGAGGCTAATATTTTGGGTTACATATCAATGTTTACCTTTTCGCGAGTTCGGAATCCAGGAAGATAAGACCGCTTTCGCCGCATCTTTCGATTTTGTTTACAATGGCATCGACAGAAGCCTCTTCCTCGACCTGCTCACGGACGAATCCCCAAAGAAAATCCTGAGTTGCTTTGTCGTTCTCGGCGGCAGCCACATCTACAAGGTCATCTATGAGTTTTGAAACGTGACGCTCATGATCTGCGACACTGGCAAAAACTTCTTTGACGCTGCCCCAACCGGAAGGAACGACATCAATCATGTTTACGCTAGCTTCACCGCCACGCTTTGCAAGATAGTTGGCAAGCCTTATGGCATGCTCCCTTTCTTCGTCAGATTGTTTGTGCATCCAATGTGCAAAACCATTCCAACCTTCTTTCTCGAAGTAGAAAGCCATCTGGAGATACAGATTTGAAGACCATAATTCAGCAGTAATCTGATCGTTTACCGCATTCTGTAATTTTTCGGTAATCATAATTACTAAAATTTAAAAACACTCAGTTCTTAACCGCCTTATTAAGGCGTTGTTACCTGAGGGCGTGCAACTTACATGCCATTCTTTCCGTTTTTTTCGCCATTGGTCATGGCTGACAATTTGTCCACTTTCTGCTGCCATATTGTTACTTCTGACGGCATTGGTCTTGTGCAAACCAAAAGTCAAAGTCATTGACATTTCGATTACCCTATACCGCGAAACTAAAGGCGACATCCGGGTCCTCTACAAAGGCGTCACCAATGTAAAATCGACTCGCATGTGACTGTGTTCCATACACTTGTCAAATTCGGAATTTGTTGCTTCCTCGCAATGAATTCCGAATTTGCGTTTCAATCCGATGCTGTATTTATGCTATTGTCAAGTAACAATATTTTGCTATTTTAGCAATAAATACTAATAATTGCACGTCACCAAAGACTAAAACTGGCACGTCGCTAAATACTAAATTTGATGCGCAAGCAAATACTGATATGGCAACACCTGGGGAATAATTAGCAGAGTCTTTGCAGGCTCTTAAAGAATTGCAGGACAAGGATAACAGTCTGGTGATATATGGCACAACACAATTGAGCAGAACTCATCGTGATCGGCTTAAGTTGAATGGTTGGCTACAAGAAGTTCTGAAGGGATGGTACATAGTAAGCGAGCCTAGTGAAGAAGGAGATACGACCGTATGGTATTCGTCTTTCTGGAATTTTATCAAGGCGTATTACAATAGAAAATATGGAAACCAGTGGGTGCTGAGTCCTGACAATGTTCGTGTTACAATGCCTGTGCTGTTCAAGCTGCTGGCAAATGAGCCGAGTGCGATAGTCAGGGGTCAGGGGGGAAAACCCTGTGTATTATGCATAGATTTTCTGTAGTCTAAAAAGGAAGTATTTTATGTCAGATATGGGGTCAAGTGGATTTTTTTGCGTTATTTCGGTGGTAATCTACACGTACTTTTTATATATCAACTCTTAACAAAACGGAGCATGTGCCCTAAGATCTTTCTGCGGACATAAGGAAACCTGTCCGTAAAGTCCGCCTTTCCACGGACAGGCCCAAATACAACTTGTCCGTAAAACCGGCCTTTTTCCGGACAAAAGAAGTGTCAGTCCATTTTGTCCGGATTAAAACGTTTCTTCACGGACAAACTGTATTTTCCTGATTTAGGTTGACTCTATTATAGAAATTA